>JASIJX010000330.1 GCA_030049955.1 Acidobacteriaceae bacterium | reverse complement strand
AAAACTCCTTCGAGGTTGCGGTGCTGCCGCTCAAGTGCGGACAGACCAGTGTCTCCTGTGAAAACCCCACGTTCTCTTTTCAGGAAACCCGCCCCAGCCGGTTGGGTGGAGGGGAAAAAGACGCGAGCGGAGACCTCACCAGGAACTAGAGGAATTATACGCGGAATCCCAGATTGTGCGAATGGCGGGGATGGGGGGTAGTGGGTCAATTTGATTCAATTGACCCACTACCGGATGGGGGTGTGGAGGGGTATTCCGGCGGGTTGGGGCGGACGGTTCCTGGGTTATTGCCGAGTTTGCATTTATCGATTTTTGATGGAACGTTAACGGGAAGTAACTTAACTCTGCCTATGCTTCTGCCCTGTCCTGTCGGACAAGGAGGTTTTGAAGCATGCAAATTCGAGGTTCGATGATCTTTGCCCAAGCTCTTGCGGTAGCAGTGGCTTTCGGGTCATTTGGTTTTACTGTCAAAGCCCAGGAATATAATCACGGATTCGGTCATGATCATTCCGATTTCCACGGGTTCGTGCCTGGCAGCATCGTATTGAGCGGCACAGTCTACGTTGGAAATGCCAGCACCGTTACACCAGGCGAAGTGCTACCGCCAGGCTGTCTGAACAGTGGGCCGGTCACGAATCCCAACGCCGCTACCGTCAATGTTCCCATTCTTTCTGCCGACCAGACCTCGACGAGCACCACTACGGCCGTGACGGTGAGCTGCGGTTATGCCAGCGACAACGGCGAAGCTCCCAATCTTCACGACAACCACAACGTCTGGAACAATGCCACCACGGATCCCAGCTTTGGTGTATCCTCGCCTATCGTTCTCTGGGACCTCAGCACTAACGGCGCCTTGCTCGGCACGCTTCCGGTTCCGAGCAACGAGATGGTAACCAGCTTCAGTTCCAAATCCGAGCTTGCCTTGAATCGCTCGGCGGACAGCAGGAGCCTGACCTTTATGGGCTATCGTGGCGGTCCCGGCTGCCCGGCTCTTAGCCTGAACGCGACGACCAACATTCTCACGCAGGGCACGAACGTGGGTCCGATTTCGCCGACGGCGCCGAATCTCCTGGACCTTTCGAACGGGAATACGCCGGGGCTCTGTGATCCAACCAATCCCGCGGTTGCGAGCTACGCTGGCGCGAACAATCCGACTGCTTACTACCGCTCCGTCGCGGAAGTGGACGCCGGCGGCCGCATCTTCTACACCGATGGCGACGCCTACAGCGGCGACAACTCCCGCTCATCAATCCTGGCTGACAACGGGCTGTACTACTCGGTGGGAAACGACAACAACGGCGGTCTATCCAAGAAGCAGATGGGGGATACTCAACTCGGTTTCGACCTGTCTCACTCGACGGGCGCCGAGCTGTTCGTTCCAGGCGCCGCACCGCTCGTTCCGCCGAGCAACAACATGATCGCCTATTTCGCGCTTTCGGGAGACAAGCCGGGTAAGGACACTAACTTCCGCGGTGAGACGATCTATAACGACACGCTGTACGTCGCCAAGGGCAGCGTCGGGAACGGCATCAACACTGTCTATCAGCTGGGCACGCCGGGTGTTCTGCCGACTACGGGCAATGCTCCTACCGGCGGCCTGGCCGACGAACCGTATGCGATCCTTCCCGGGTTTCCCGATACCACTGCAACCACCGCCAGCACGGGTGGATACTATCCGTTTGGAATCTGGTTCGCAAACGACACGACTTTGTACGTTTGCAATGAGGGTGACCTGGCGTACACACCGGTGACTGGGCAGGTGAATGTTGCCGACGCCAGTACGCTAGCGACCGCCGGTTTGCAGAAGTGGATTTTGACGACGGCGGCAAACGGCAGCCAAACCTGGGTGCTCCAGTACACCATTCAAAACGGACTCGACCTTGGCGTGCCCTATAGTGTGGCGAACTATCCTGCCTCGATTGAACCCGCGACCGGCGGCTGCCGGAATATTATTGGCGTCGTCAATCGCGACGGCACCGCTACGGTTTATGCCGTCACGTCCACCATCAGCCAAAATGGCGACAACGGCGCAGATCCCAACAAGCTGGTGAAGGTTACCGATCGCCTTAACGCCACGCAGCCGGCGACCAACGGCTATCTCGACACATTTGTCACCATTCGCGCGGCCCGTGCCGGCGAAGCCTTCCGCGGCGTCGCTCTGGCGCCTGTGGATGGCAGATAGAAGCCAACAACAGCATCAGCAGTTCACCGGGATTAGCAGTTCATCAGGGCTCCCCGCGCGCAGCGAGCGCGGGGAGCCTTCACCTCTGGCTAATTTCGTCGCTCGCTCTCACTTTCGAAAAGGAGCCTCGAAGCGCGACTCCGTCTTGAGTTCATGGCCGGCGCCCTCTTCAGTCGCCTGAACGGCCTTGACCGCCAACGTTGGAGAGAGCAAGCAACTGACACGGAAGGCGGTCAGATCGGGACCGGAGGACGCGTAGAACAACTTGCCCACTACTGAGATGTCGTAGCGTTCCGCCTTCATTCCGGCAACCTTCACACCGGGCAGATACCACGGCGATACACCAAGCGTGATCTCATTGACGCCGGTTGTATAAGCGTAGCTATGGTCGAAGCCTTCTCGATTCAGCTTCTCCCGAGCCGCCTTTAAACAGACATCGTCTGCCTGCGTCTGCCCGGCCGCAGTATGGATGCCGGGCGAGAACTGCTCTGGGCGAACCAGGCGCCAGAATGAATCTTGCTGGAAACTCTGCGAGGCCAGCTCAAATAATCCCGTGTCCTCTTTCACGCGGCACTCAATCAGTTGGGGAATAATACCGTCCTGTGCGATGAAGGTAGCTTCTGGATGGGCGGCTCTGGTTCTATTTACATAGTCCTGATCGATCAAGAACGGGACCGTTTTCTTCACGCCGGCTCTTTTTGCGCAGAGCGCCTCCTTTGCCGGATCGTTTTGAATTGAGCTGTTAGGAACCATCTGGCCGTTTGCAACCATGGATGCGAAAAACATTGAGCCGGCGAAGACAAGTAAACCCCGAATCATTCTTGGTACCTCCCACTAGTTGACTAGTTGACCGCAAGACCCTCGCGGGCGCAGCGGTTGTTGGCTGCAAAGAGATTACCTGCAGAATCGTAAAATTGCCGGAAAGATCTGACTCCGTCGAGTGGAAGCGCAGATTTTAGAACGCCGGGCAGGCAGCGGGCAGGCTGGCAGAGGAAATCCCTTCGCAGAGATTGTTGTTTACAGTCAGGTTGCCATTTCCGTCGAGCGTTACGGTCCAGATGGTGTCGTAGTCCTCGCCGTTCCAACCGGGGACAGTTGGCGCGCCGCCGTTTGGATAATAGCTCGATACCAGCGCCTGGACTGTCGTTGGGATGTGCAGGTGCTCCCACGTGAGCAACACGCTCTGAGAAGAGAACTGACCGCCTGTGAAGAAGAAGTCGCTCACCTGCGTTGCCGGCTGGGGCGGTTCTTGCGCGTCGAGTTCAACGCTCGCGACCAGATAGTAAGGCAGATCATTGGCGATGGCATAGGGTTCTGCCGTCAATGCGGGTCTCACATAGGACCAGTCGGAGCGGCCTGAGGCGCTTAGGGTACCCAGATGGACCTGAGCAGGGTCGATCGAATAAACCACTTGTGGGCTGATCTTGCCTTGCAGGGCGTTGGGAAGATCGAGCGCACGCCATTGGCCCGCGCAAATGTAGTTGCCGTCGTCCCAGTTGGACTCTGGATGCGCTTCCGCGTGGCGAATGATGTAGACAGTCTCGTTGGTATTGATGCCGGAGGGAATCACGGCGCCGCCGATGCCGCCGGTTACCTTAATGCTGAATGGCGTGGCCGCGCATGAATTGCCGGAGGACACCGGGGAGGGTAGCGCGGGGTATGCGGAAGGCGGATTCAAGTTGCTATTAAACGTGACAAGGCTTGCGCTTCTCGTCGGAGCAGGAGTAATTGAAATCGCATAGATGGAATTCGGTCCGGCATAGGCGGTGGGAAGGTTGAGGTTGAGCGAGTTACTACGATTAATATTGGCGAGGAGTGTGCTGACGAGCTCCCAAGGCGCCGAGAAGACATAAAAGCCGGGCGCGTTTGCTGTGATGATGCCGTTTAGCAGGGATTCATTGTCTCCGGCCTGATCATCGAAATCGAGACCCTGGCAACTTGGGCATTGAATCAGCGGCGCAGCCACTCCGCTGGGCGGGGTCACCGGCAGAGGCGCATAGGACGCGTTGATTGGAAAACTGTTCCCGGAGAATGAAGGTCCGCCGCCTGCGTTAATGGATAACGTGATGGTGTTAAGAAGGGCGAACTGCTGAATTGTTTGAAGGGCTACGAGATCGGGGAAATTGTCCGGGGCTTGCAGATGGGTCATTGGTTCGAGCGCATAGATGGCGGTCACATTTTTGCCGCCGAGCACGCTCTGTTGAAGATAAGCGCCGAGTTGCAGCGACCGGTTCAGGCCCTGGTCGGTGAGGTTTGCGGTTTGCGCGTTGACATCGCCGGAGGCCTGGTAGGCCAAATCATCGCTTACAACAAAGATCAGGTTGATGTTGGCGCCGTTCAACGGCGGGGGAGTTGAGCCGCCCGATTGAGCCGGGCCGGAAGAGACAGTGAGATTGACAGCCGATCCGGCGTTGACTTGGGCTCCGGCTGCAGGATTTTCTGCGATCACAACGCCGGCGGGCACGGTGTTGCTGGATTGGACGGTTACCGTCCCCACTACCAGGTTTGCGCTCGTTATATCGGTCGTCGCCGCTGACTGCGTTTGTCCCACAACGTTGGGAACGGTCACCTGACTTGACGACTGACCTGGAGATGAGGAGTTGGGAGCTGAGCCGCCAGAGCCAGCTCCCAAGGATCCTCCGCAACTTGTGAGCAGTGTCGCGGCAAAACCGAGCACACATGCATATCGCAGAGCTGATCCTGGTAATTCCATATGCACACTGCGGTAGGATGCGGACGGCGCCGGGTTTGGCTAGAGAAGGAAATACGTAATTTTCCTGACAACCGACGATCGGCGCCTTGCGACCAAGGAACGGCCGAATGGCCATAACAAAAAAGGGCCGCTCGTTCTGAGCGGCCCTTTTTGTCATGCACGGTCTGGCTTAGAACGTGGTTGAGATTGTTAACCGGAAGGTTTTGCGGGGTTCGCGGAAGACGTATTGTGAGCCGTAGGCCTGAATGGCTTCGCCGTAGGTGAAATCGCCGGCGCCTCCGGGCGGGAACATGTCGCGGGTGATGAGCGAGGCCGAGCAGCTCAACTGGTTGCGGCCGGAGCCAGGCTCGTTGCAGTACGGCCGCTCGTAGAGGCGCAGCGGGTTGTAGGCGTAGTAGATGCGGAACGGCGCGTTGATGATGGGCATGAGCACGCCGAGCTCGGCGCCGGTGGACATGCGCGGCACGAAGTTGGTGCCGGCGACGGGTAGGATGTTCTGCTTGAAGCCGACCTGTGAGCCGGTGATGGTGCTGAAGCAGGAAACCACGCCGCTTCCCTGATTCTGCAGAGACTGGCAACCGTAGAGCGGAGCGGTGAGCGAAGCGAAGCCCTCGGGGCTCTGCTTGAGCTGGCCGTGATTGGTCGCCGTATCGATGCCGAAGTCGTCGAAGAGGGAGAACGTGAACGGGCCGACGAGCGGAATGCGGTATTCGAGGTTGGTGGTCAGGTTGGCATCGCCGCCGATGGAGGCAATGCCGTAGACGGGCAGCGGCACCTGAACGCAGGCGGTGTTGGCCTTGTTCGAGGGCTGTGCCGAAACGCAGCTTCCATCGGGGTTGTCGAGCTGGAAGTTCACGCGCGTGGGCACGTAGCCATATGGCGTGGCGCTGCGGATATCGAAGCCGCGCAGGTCGTTTTCGCCGCCGGAGTAGATGCGGTTGTTTGGCGGGGCGACATCGCCGCCGTAACCCTGCACATACTGCAACTGCGCGCGGATGCCCAGTACGTTGCGCCCGTTCGCACTGGGGATGAGGTAGTGCACGGGGATGTAATTCTTGTATCCCACCAGTGGCGAGATGTAGCGCACATCGCCCCACAGGCCCGAGGCCTGGAAGACCGCGGTGTACTGCTTGCCGGTGCGCGGGCGCAGCGGATTGCTCACCGTGTCATACATGTAGCTGAGCGAGATCTGGCTGTTCACGATGCCGGCCAGCGGGTTCGATCCCTGGATGCCGGAGCGGAAGGCAATGGTCTGGAAGAACGACTGCGAGGCCGTGCTGAAGGCGGTGATGGTGGAGCGGGTCCAGGAATAGGTGAAGCCTACGCGCTGGAAAGCATGACGGCGCAGCGGATAGCTGATGGAGTAATTGAATCCGTCCGACGCCTGGTTGTAGTTCTGCGTCAGCGACTTCTCGGCTGCCGAAAGGTTCAGCGAAGCGCCGGTAGTGGTCTGGTAGTTTTTGGCCGAGTTGTAGTCCGTTTTGTTGTTGAAAATCTGGAAGCCCATCTGGATGGGGCGATTGCGGAAGTAGGGCTGCGTAAAGCCGAAGAGGAACTGGCGGCTGATGGAGCCCAGGTTGCCCTGCAGGCTGAGGGTTTCGCCCAGGCCGAGGAAGTTGTTGGTTTGGTAGTTGACGCCGATGAACGCACCCTGAAGGCCGCTGACGCCTCCGTTCATGCCGATGGAGTTCTTACCCTTTTCCTTGACCTTGAGGAGCAGCTCGACGGTGCCGTTGTCCGGGTCCTGATGGGCTTCGGAGTCCTGATCGACCTTGAGCGGCTCGAAGTACTCGAGCTGGTTGAGGCGGAGCAGGCTGTACTCCCAGAGCTGGGAGTTGTAGATCTGGCCCTCGTCGAGCAGCAGCTCGCGGCGGATGACGCGGTCGCGGGTGACGGTGTTGCCCGTGAACTCGATGCGCGAGACGTAGAACTGCTTGCCCTCGTCGATATCGATGTTCATCGAGACGGTGTGCTTTTGGTCGTCGTAGGAAAGGTGCGGAATGGCGCCAACGTTGATGTAGCCGGACTGGCCGTAGGCCTTCTTCAGGTTGTCCAGGCCCTTGCCGATGTCCGTCGCGTTGAACCAGTCGCCATCCTTGATGGGGAAGGTGGCGCGAAGAGCCTTCTCGTTGGTCACGAACTTATTGCCGCTGAAGGTGATGGTGCCGAGCCGGTAGCGGTCGCCTTCTTCGATGGGCAGCAGAATATCGATGCGCTTGCCCTTGTTGGGGCGGAATGTGAACCAGTTCAGGCCGCCCTGGTCGCGGATCTGGGTCTTCGGCTCCTCAACCGCGGCGTTGGCGTAGCCCTTGTCGCGGTAGGCCTGGCGGACGCGCTCGGTGTCTTCCTCGAGCTTGGAGGCGTCGAAGGTCTGCGGGAACAGGTCCTCGAAGATGATCGAGTAGGGAATGCCGATGGGCTTGAGGTTCTTCATCGAGCGGCGCAGGTAGAGCGCGCCCAGGTGCTCGTTGCCGGTGAACTTGATGTTGCCGACTTTGACGACCGGGCCTTCCTTGATGTTGAAGTTCACCTGCACCGAGGCCGGCGGAATGGTCTTGACCTCGGTCTTGATGGTGGCGAACTGGTGGCCGTGCTCGGCGAGCATCTCCTTGAGCACCGTCTCGGCGTGCTTGATCTTGGTGGGATCGTACTGGCTTTCGACCGAGAGGCCGACCTTCTCCTTCTTGAAGCGGTCGAGCACGTCGGACTGCGTGATGCTGTTCATGCCGTGGTAGTTGATTTCGCGGATATTGGGCTTTTCGCGAACGAAGATGTTGAGGATGATGCCCTTTTCCGTCTCTTCGCGCTCGATACGCAGATCCTCGAAGTAGCCGGTGTTCCAGAGCGAGTTGAAATCGCGCTCGATGGAAATGGGATCATAGACGTCGCCCACGTGGGTGAACAGGCGGGCGAGGATGGTCTCCTTGGGAATGCGCCGGTTGCCGATGACGCGGATCTGGTCGATGGTCTGCGACGGCTGGGCCTGATCCTGCGCCTGGTCCTGGGCAGCAGCATCCTGCGCGCGGGCTGGCGCAGTGAACGCGCCCAGCGCAACGAGCAGGGCAATGCCGGCCAGGCTTGCGCTGCGCTTCGCCTTCGCGATTCCGCAGGCGGAAAGCAGCCCGAGGGAACTGCGGTGATTGCCGATGGAAGTGTGCTTAATCTTCACCGGGCTGGAGCCCTGCGGCGAGCACAAGTACTGGTGCGGTCCATGGTTCTGCTTCACGGGAAAAATATGCACACCCTCAATTGCTGAAAAAATCCGTCTTGCTACGGAAAATCTGATTATATTGGACGGCGCTCACCCCGCCCAACCGCATAACGCGGACCAATCCGGGGCAGATCGTCTCGGGTTCTGAACCCCCAGCCGATGCCATGGCGCCAATTGACGCACGGACCGGAGCCCGCCATGCTCCGATGGCACGGCGAAACCTCCGTGCCAAAGCGCGAACAGCCACAATCGGCGCAAACATCCGGCTCCCTGGAACCCTTTGACAGTCTACCGGAGCGGACCCGGGATTGAGGGCGAGATGGGTGGTGACCGAGGCCGGCTCCGTACAATTGAGCAGGTCCGATAAGCAGGTCCGATGAGCAATTCCGATCCCCGGCCGACTGCCCAATCCGTTTACGAGTTCTCGGCTCCGCTGCTGGATGGGCGCGACGTTTGTCTCGAAGAATTTCGCGGGCAGGTGTTGCTGATCGTCAATACGGCCAGCCAATGCGGCTTCACGCCGCAGTATGCGGGATTGGAGACGCTGTATCGCGCCTACTCGAATCGCGGCTTGGTAACGCTTGCATTCCCGTGCAACCAGTTCGGCCGGCAGGAACCGGGCGATGCGGGTGCAATCGGACAATTCTGCGCGCGGAACTTTGGAGTGACCTTTCCCGTGTTCGCGAAGATCGAAGTAAACGGCCCGCGTGCGCATCCGCTGTACCGCTTCCTGAAGAGGCAAAAGCGCGGCGGACTGGGATGGCTCACCGGAGGACGGATCGGCTGGAACTTCACCAAGTTTCTGGTAGGGCGCGACGGCGCGGTCGCGGAGAGATTCGCCCCGTCCACGCGTCCCGAGTCACTGGAGCCCGCAATCGAGAGACTGCTCGCATCCGCTGGGTGATCCTGCCGGCCAGACATGCGGGATTAAGGCGGCAGAAGCCGAGGCGAGGCGATGAGGAGCGGCGATGCGGAGTGTGGGCGCGGCTAAAGTACTTCGCGCGGCTCGGTTGGCGCAACGGGCGGTTGCAAAAAAAGTATCTTTTTGAGCAGCAGGAACGTCCTTAAGACGAGGGAAGGTTTGCCTGCGGAGCATTTGCCGGTCTTTCTCATTCAACTAAACTAATACTTTCGCACTGGATATTTGGTTTGAAGGCGGCGGACGAGCGAAATCGGCCTTGAGTCCATGCCCCTGGGAACCGGCGTTGAGGCAAGCACTCTTCCTGACCCCAGAAGACCAGTCCAGATAACCGGGCCGTATCCCGGACTCCGGGAGCACGGCGAGGAGCGAGTGCCAGCTTATGATGTGGATTGTTCGGGTTGCGCTGAGACGGCCTTACACCTTTGTCGTCTTTGCGCTTTTGATTCTGATCCTGGGCGTGTTTTCCATCGAGTCCATGCCCACGGACATCTTTCCGAACATCGACATTCCTGTGATCACGGTGGTCTGGCAGTTCAGCGGCCTCTCTGCCGACCAGATGTCCAAGCGGATCATCTTTAACGCCGAGCGCGGCCTCACGGTCACCGTTAATGACATCGATCATATCGAGTCACAATCGCTGGTGGGCGTCGGCGTCATCAAAGTATTCTTCAAGCCCCATGTGAATATCGGCGAGGCCGTCGCCCAGGTGACGTCGATCAGCCAGGTTGAGCTGCGAAGCATGCCGCCGGGCACGTTTCCGCCGTTCATCATCCAGTACAATGCGTCGAGCGTGCCGATTCTGCAGCTCGGCTTGTCCGGCCAGGGGCTCAATGAGCAGCAGTTGAACGACCTGGCGACAAATACTATCCGCACGCAGCTGGCGACGATTGAAGGCGCGCAGACGCCGTACCCGTACGGCGGCAAGATTCGCCAGGTTCAGGTCGACCTCGACCTGCCGGCGCTGCAGGCCAAGGGGCTGTCACCCTCCGATGTGGTCAATGCCGTCGCTGCGCAGAACATCATCGCCCCCTCGGGCACGATCAAGATCAACCGCTTCGAGTACCAGGTGGAGACCAACTCCGCGCCGACGGTTCTCAACGAGTTGAACAATATGCCCATCAAGGCGGTCAACGGTGCGGTCGTCTATATCCGCGACGTGGCGCACGTGCGCGACGGCTTTCCGCCGCAGACCAATATCGTTCGCGTGGACGGCCGTCGCGCGGTACTGATGAACGTGCTCAAAACGGGCTCGGCGTCTACGCTCGACATCATCAGCCAGGTTCGCCAGAAGCTGGCTTACATCAAGGGCGAATTGCCGCCCGAGCTGCAGATCAGCGCAGTATCCGACCAGTCGATCTTCGTGCGCGCCGCCATCAACGGCGTGGTGCGCGAGGCGATCATTGCCGCCTGCCTGACGGCGGTGATGATCCTCATTTTTCTGGGAAGCTGGCGCTCGACGCTGATCATCGCAGTTTCGATTCCGCTTTCGATTCTCTGTTCGCTTACGCTGCTCTACGCGCTGAACGAGACGGTCAACATTATGACCCTCGGCGGCCTGGCGCTTGCCGTCGGCATCCTCGTCGACGACGCAACCGTCGAGATCGAGAACATCAACCGCAATCTCGAAGAGGGCAAGGAGATCGAGCAGGCCATTCTCGATGGCGCCGCACAGATCGCCACGCCGGCGCTGGTTTCCACGCTCTCGATCTGCATTGTCTTCGTGCCCATGTTCCTGCTGAGCGGCGTGGCGCGCTACCTGTTCATGCCGCTGGCCGAGGCTGTGGTTTTCGCCATGCTGGCCAGCTATCTGCTTTCGCGCACCGTGGTGCCCACCATGGCCCGCTACCTGCTCCATGAGCACGACGCAGCCGAGATGGAGCGCAGAAAGTCCAGCCGCAATCCGCTGACGCAGTTTTATCTCGCCTTCGAGACACGATTCGAACAGATGCGCCACGGTTATACGCGGATACTCACTGTCTGCGTCGACCACGCGGGGTTATTCCTGATTCTCTTCGTGGCTTTCGCTGCCGCATCGGTGCTGCTGCTTACGCCGTGGCTTGGCCAGGACTTTTTCCCCTCCGTCGATGCGGGACAGTTCAAGATCCACGTGCGCGCCCACACCGGCACGCGCATCGAAGAGACTGCGGCACTCTGCGATCGCATCGAAGCCACTATCCGCTCGCAGATTCCACCCAACGAGCTGGTCACGATCCTCGACAATATCGGCCTGCCCAACTCATCGCTGAACCTTTCCTACTCCACTTCGGCGCCTGTGGGCCCGGAGGACGCGGATATCCAGGTGCAGCTCGCCGAGGATCACCACCCCACACAGCAATACGTGGAGCGTATCCGGCGCGTGCTGGAGCGGGACTATCCGGGCGTGCTGTTCTACACAGCGCCGGTCGACATTGTCACGCAGATCCTCGACTTCGGCCTGGCTGCTCCGATCGATCTGCAGATCGTCGGCAATAACCTGCCGGCCAACCACGCGCTGGCTGAAAGAGTGCTTGACGAGGTCCGTTACGTCCCTGGCGCTATCGACGCCCGCGTGCAGCAGCCTTTCAACTACCCCAACCTGACGGTGGACGTGGACCGCACGCGCGCGGCAGATACGGGCCTGACGCAGCAGAACGTGGCACAGAGCCTGCTGGTGGCTTTGAGCGGCAGCTTTCAGACTTCGCCCGAGTTTTTTCTGGACCCGCGCAACGGCGTTTCGTACAACATCGCCGTGCAGTCGCCGCAGTACCGGCTGGACACGATGGCCGGGTTGAAGAGCCTGCCGATCACCGGCGGCAGCAACGTGCTCACGACCGGCGTTTCTACCTTTACATCGGCTCCGGGCTCGGCGCCTGCGTACCTGGCCGGCGCGCCCTCGACGCTCGCGCCGGGCGCTGCTTCGAGCGCGGCTCCTGGCGCGCCAAGGCCGGTGCAGGTGCTCAGCAATCTGGCGGCTATTACTCCCGGTGTCGAGCAGGGCGAGGAGAGCCACTACGACATCGAGCCGGTGATCGACATCTTCGCCAACGTGGAAGGCACCGACCTGGGCAGCGTAACGCGCGCCATGGAGCGGATTGTCAAGGAGCACCAGAAGGACCTGCCGCGCGGCTCGCACTTCACCCTGCGCGGGCAGAGCGAGACCATGTACAAGTCGTACGAGGGCCTGCTGGCCGGTCTCGCATTTTCCATTCTGCTGGTCTATTTGCTGATCGTCGTTAACTTCCAATCCTGGCTCGATCCGTTTCTCATCATTTCCGCGCTGCCTGCGGCGCTGGCCGGTATTGTTTGGTTCCTGTTCCTCACCGGCACCCGGCTCAGCGTGCCGGCGCTCACCGGCGCCATTATGTGCATGGGCGTGGCGACGGCCAATTCCATCCTGGTCGTCAGCTTTGCGCGCGAACAGATGGATATCCTGGTGGGCGACGCGCGACAGGCGGCCATCAACGCCGGATTTGTCCGCATGCGGCCGGTGATTATGACTGCGCTCGCCATGATTATCGGCATGGTGCCGATGGCTCTCGGCCTTGGCGATGGAGGCGAACAGAACGCGCCGCTGGGCCGCGCCGTGATCGGGGGCCTGTTGCTGGCCACGGTGGCTACGCTCTTTTTTGTTCCTGCATTTTTCTCATTCATTCACGGCTACCTTGAACGGCGGCGCCGGGTAAGGGAAGCAGCACCGGCGGCCGACTTTGACGAGTTCGATGAGACACGGGAGTAGTACTTCATGAGTCAGGATTCCAATTCGCGCTTGCACCACGACCAACCGGATCAGTCGCCGCTTTCGCCCCGCCGCGTGCTTGCCGCCTGCGTGGTAGCGGTCGCCGTATTGGGCGTTCTGGCGGCGATTGGCATTCTGCGGCGCACGCACGGGAACACGGTTCTGGCCGATCGCACCGAGCAGGATGCGCCGCCCACGGTGGGCATCGCGCCGGCCCAAAGCGGCGCGCCCACGGACAATTTTGTGCTGCCCGGCAACGTGACCGCGTTCACCGATTCGCCCATCTACGCCCGCACCGACGGCTACCTGCTGCACTGGTACCACGACATCGGATCGCGCGTGAAGAAAGGCGACCTGCTGGCCGATATCTCCGCTCCGGAAGTGGACCAGCAACTTGCGCAGGCCCAGGCCGACCTGGCGACCGCTGAAGCCACGGCGAATAATGCGCACATCCAGGCGGAACGCTACTCCGGGCTGGTGAAGTCCGATGCCGTGTCGCGACAGGATACCGACACGTTTGTGAACCAGGCGGCAGCGACCTCTTCGGCCGTTCGCTCCGCGCAGGCCAACGTGCAGCGGCTCAAGGAACTGGTGTCGTTCCAGAAAATCTACGCGCCATTTGATGGCGTAATTACAGCCCGCAACGTCGACACGGGCCAGCTCATCAACCAGGGAGCAGGAGTGGAACTTTTTCACATGCAGGCGCTCTCCACTCTGCGCGTTTACACCAATGTGCCGCAGCTCTACTCGGCGGTTATCAAGCGCGGCATGAAGGTGGCGCTCACCTTCCCCGAGTTTCCGGGCAGGATTTTCTGGGGCACGCTGGTGCGCACTGCCGACGCTATCGATCCGGTGAGCCGCACGCTGCTGGTGGAAATTGACGTCGACAACCGCGACGGCGAACTGTTGCCGGGCTCACTTGCGCAGGTGCACTTTAAAACGCCGCCGATTGCCACAACCTTCGTGGTGCCGGCTGCCGCGCTCATCTTCCGTAGCCAGGGCCTGCGCGTGGGCACGGTGGTGAAAAACCAGAAGGGCGAAGATGTGGCGCGGCTAGTTCCGGTCATTATCGGCGTGGATGACGGCGCGACGGTGCAGATTGTCTCCGGACTTAACGCCGGCGATCAGGTGATCCAGGATCCGCCCGATTCGCTCATCGACGGCGAGCGGGTGACGGTGGTGCACAGGGAGCAAGACGGCGGCCCAAGTGGAGCGCCTGTGAATCCGCCCGGCACCATCGGAGCCAGTCCCACAAATGGGGGCGGCCGATGACGCCGTGGAACCGGCCTAAGCACGCGAAAAAGCTGTTTGTCCTGATGCCCGTAGCGCTAGTTGCGCTCTCGGGGTGCAAGCCGGTAGGGCCTAATTACTCGCGCCCTGGCTTCGACGCTCCTGCTTCCTACAGCGAGCTTGGCGCTTCATCCGTGGTGCCGCCTCCGAATCCGGTGCACGGCACGTGGTCGCCGGCCGATCCCTCGGACGGCATGCTGAAGGGCAAATGGTGGGAGATTTATGACGATCCGGAGCTGAACAGGCTTGAAGATCGTATCGCCACCACGAACGTGCAGCTGAAGCAGGCGCTCGAAATTTACCTGGCTGCGCGGGACCAGGTGGCCGTGGCGCGCGCGAACTTTTACCCCCAGGTTTCGGCCACGGTGAATCCGGAGGCGATCAAGTACTCGGCCAACGCGCCGCTGTTTAACAAAGCGAATGGAACTACCTACGGCGAGTACACGCTGGAAGGCCAGGCGACGTGGGAGCCGGATTTCTTCGGCCGCATCCGGCGCACCGTGGAGCAGGCCCGCGCCAACGAGCAGTTTAACGCCGCACTGATGGCCAACCTGGACCTGACACTGCAGGCAGAGTTGGCGACCGACTACTTTGAGCTGCGCGGACTTGATTCCCAGGCCAAGCTGCTAACGGCGACGGTGGCCGACCTTGAAAGCCAGCTCGACCTGACCCAGCGGCGGCTGGCCGGAGGCGTGTCTACGGCCGTGGACGTGGCGCAGGCGCAAACACAGCTTGAGACGGTGCGCGCTCAGCTTGTGGATGTGGGGGTGGCCCGCGCGCAGTTCGAGCACGCCATCGGCACGATCGGCAACTTTGACATCACGCAATTTCATCTGCCGCCTGCGCCGCTCGATCTGCCGCTACCGAAGGTGCCCATCGGCGTGCCCTCGCAACTGCTCGAACGGCGGCCGGATATTGCCGCCGCCGAGCGCCAGGCGGCCGCGGCCAACGCGCAGATCGGCATTGCCATCAGCGCGTTTTATCCGAACATCACGCTCGGCGCGCAAGGCGGTTTCCAGAGCGCCAGCCCCGGCACGTGGATCCAGGGCCCCAGCACGATCTGGACGCTTGGCGCAGAAGCCACAGAACTGCTCTTCGATGCCGGCCAGCGCCACGCGCTTACCGATCAGGCGCGGCACATGTACGAGTCGCAGGTTAACGGCTATCGCAACACCGTTTTCCAGGCATTCAACGATGTGGAGGATCAGCTCTCTTCGCTGCGTGTGCTCGAGGAGGAGTTGCAGGTGGAACAGAGGGCCGTGGCTTCGGCCCAGCGCTCATTCGATCTCTCGAACCAACGCTATAAGGGCGGCGTGACGAGTTATCTGGAAGTGCTGACGGCCGAGCAGACGCTGATCTCGGACCAGATCACGGAGATCAGCCTGGTGACGCGCCAGTTTGCAGCCAGCACCAGCCTGGTGCGCTCGTTGGGCGGCGGGTGGGATGTGACGCAACTGCCATGACACGACGCGCAATCGGCATGGCGCTTAATTGGCGCGCCTGCTGAACGCAGACTGAGGAATTTCCTGGAGCATCAGGCCCGGTCCTTCCCACAGCACGCGCGGTGCGCCGCTGCTGGCGGTGTTCAGCCCTTCAATGCGGAAGGTGTGCAGGCCTGCGCGCAGACCGATGGCCCCGCGATCGTAACGCAGCGCGTTGCCGGACGAGCCGCAGACCTGCGCGAACGGCGCTCCGGTCTTCGCCACTTCCACGCCGTCAATAACAAGGCGCGCGCCGTCGCGGTCGATGAGATGGAAGACGTATCCGCCGTCTTCCGGGACTTTGAGCAGGCCATCCCAGGCTGTGGCCCATTGCGTGAAACCGGCAGCGGTTGCCTGCACGCCGGGCGAAACGCCGGTGAGCACGGGCTGCAGGTTGTAGAGATCGGGCAGCGTGGTCCAGGAACCTGCATAGACGCTCCAGGTCAATCCCGGCTTGAGGCCAGGGGTTGGGCCAGGGATTGGTCCAGGCATTGGACCGGGCGCGGAAGCCGTTGGCGGCTGCATTGCGTTGTGCCACTGCGCCACAGCGACGATGTTCTGCTCGGCCCAGTCCTCATGGCCGGCGGAGTCCGAGACGTGCAGCAGCACGCGAAAGATGCCGGCTCCGTTGCGGCCGTCGAGCTCGGTTCCCAGCGCGTCCGGGAAGCGGTGCCGCACTTTGCGCCTGTGCGCTGTGGTTCCGTCGCCGAAGATCCATGTGTAGTGCGCGCCAGGACTGAGTTTAGGAGCGGCTCTGGCCTCAAACGCGATCTTCTTTCCAGGTGCGACGATGGGCTGCGCGACTGTAAATTCCGCAGTAAGCGCAGGCACTGGAGCAAATTTTGGTTCCTCCGCTCCGTTTGAAACGGTGAGTGGAAGCTGAGGGTCGCCGCTCACGCGCATCTGGCCGTACTTCACGTTGTCGAGCGTCACATCTTTCACATCGCCGGCTATCGCGGAGTCCGCGAGCGGTGGCTGGCCGAGAGCCCAGATGTTACGAAAGGCCACCCCGTGGACCGCAGGCTGCTCCTGCTCGATCTGCGCGAGAGAATACCAGTTGTCGAGGAAGAGATTTTCGAGCGTGATGCCGCTATGCTCGCCGCGCGCGCCGTCCGCGCCCCACAGCCCGAGCAGGCCGAAGGTCTGGCCACAGGCGCCGATGCCGGCGTGGAGAATGTCGGAGTTGCGCAGAGTGAAGTTGCGCGAGTTGAAGATCTTTTCGGGCCAGTCGATGCGGACGACGTTGGAGATGCTCGTTGAAAATTCGCTGTCTTCGACGAGGATGTGGTTCACGTCTCCGCCTGGCCGCAGCATGTCGGCCTGTGTGTAGCCGTCCCAGTTGCCTTCGACGGCCAGGTCATCGTCAGAGGAGCGGATGAAGGCGTTGCGCACGATCGTGTCGCCGCCGCCCAGCCAGTCCATGCCGTCCTGGTTGGCGTTTCCAGAGTTACCGCCGATGACGCGCAGGTCGTTGAACCGGAAACCCGTGGAGTCCTTCATCTGGATCGACCAGGTGCGCGATCGCACGATGCAGGTGAGACCGTCGATCTCCACGTTGCGCGCCTGGTTGGCGCCGATGCAGTGCCAGTCGGGCCGCTGCATCCATCCTTCGTCGGTTGTTGGATTCTGCGGGCCGTCGTAAACGATGGTTCCGCGACCCAGCACCTTGATGTTTTCCACATTCCAGAGGTTGAGGCTGCCGAAGATGTATGCGCCTGGCGCGAGATAAATGGTATCGCCGCTCTTCGGGTTGAGGCTGCCGCGGTGAATGCCGGCGGGAATGATTGTGACGTTGGGTCCGGTGGGTGGCGGTGGCGCGGGCGCATCGGCGAAGAGGAAGAGCATCTTTGCGTCATTGAGAAAGTCGCCGGGGCGCGAGATGGCGAGTTTGGCCGGGCCAGCGAGGCGGAAACGGATGGTCTGGGCGTCTGCTTTGACTCGCGCAGCGCGGAGTCCCAGGCGCCACGGCTCGATATCCACGCCGCTATCCCAGAAGCCGGGCTCGGCGGCGGTGATGGAGATTTCAACCGGGCCATCGATGTCGAAGCTGACGAGTTCGTAGTTGGAGGCGGCCCAGGCTACGTCCATTGGCCGGCCGTTGACGGTGATGGCGAAGAAGCTGGAGCGCATTTCGGCGGGTACGGGAGCGGCGTTGACCCGCGTGGCTGCGCTGGCAGCGGGCAGAAAAGCAAAAAAAAGAGGCAAACACGCGCAAAAGCGAAGCAACGAAAATTCTCCGAAAAAGGCAATGGGGCAGTTTGAATGCGCATCCCTCGGGGGCTAAAGCCCCGCTCAATGTGCGGCATTAACGTACGGGCTGAAGCCCGTACCCTTCAAACTGACCCACCAGCGAAAAAAGCCGCCCGGGGAAGTCGAACGAGTCCACTGTAGCACCCGGTTGGTTGCGGCGGTGGCCAGTGCCGTGAGCGACAGATATGTATAATTCGCTGGCCGAACTGATTCTCGCCGGATAGGACGTGTGGCGCGACAAGCGGATTATTGCGCGCCGCAGACGTAATCCGGCTCCAGATCTCGCTCCAGGAGCTTACGCAATGGCTGGTTCTCGCATCTTTCCTTTTTCAGTTGCGTTTTCACTTTGCCTTCTGGCGGCTGCTCCGGGCAACATTGCAGCTGCCCAGCCGCAACGCATCGGCATTGACGGCTCAGTTGTGCTGGTTGAAGCTGCCAGCGAACCAGGGCCGGTTCATCGCGCGACAGAGGATTTGCGCAACGATTTTGCCAAGGTGTTTGGGCGCGCGCCGCGGGTGGTCACGCGGCTGGAAGACGCCGGTCCGAAGGCGATATTGATTGCACAGAATGCCAACGTACCTGCAGGGGTGGATTGCGCCACGGCCAGCGGCACGGAAGCCTTTGCCTTTTCCGTGACCGGAACAAATAGCGGTGCCGCGCCGCAGCGCGTTGTTTGTCTTACGGGCGCAGACATGCGCGGGACTATCTATGCCATCTACGAGTTTTCGCAGCGCGTGCTGGGTGTCGATCCCATGTATCTGTGGACCGATAAGGAGCCGGCGAAGCGTGCTTCTATCCTGCTGCCTGCTGACTTTGCGCGAACCTATGCTAGCCCGGTCTTCCGCTATCGCGGGTTCTTTCCGAATGATGAGGATTTGCTTACGGGCTGGGTGACGCCGAAGAAAGGCGAGCAGACGGGAATTGCGCTCTCGACCTGGGATCAGGTTTTTGAAACCATCCTGCGCCTGAAGGGCAACATGATTGTGCCGGGCACGTGGATCTTCCCTGACGATGCGCAGGTGCATGCGGCGGCGGAGCGTGGGTTGATCGTGAACCAGCATCATGCCATTCCGCTGGGCGTGAATGTGGCGCGCTGGCCGAAAGATGTGCCGTATAACTTCTCCACGCATCCTGAGATTCTGGAGCGCGCCTGGACGAACGCTGTGGCGACATACAGGCCGGATGAAGAGATTCTATGGAGCGTGGGGCTGCGCGGTCTGTCCGACTCAAGCTACGCGTCGCTCGATCCAAGCGTGCGCGACAATGATCCGCTGCTAGGCAAGCGCATCAGCGATGCCATTGCCGTGCAGATGAAGATTGTGCGTGCGCGCTACCCCGATGCGCAGTTTGTGACGGACCTGTGGCAGGAGGGCGCACGGTTGATGCAGGAGGGCTACCTGACGATTCCGCCGGAGGTGGCGCTGGTGTGGGCCGATACCGGTTACGGCGACATGCAGGACGGCGGCAAGGTGGCTGCAGGACAGGGCGCGTATTTTCATGTGGCCATGATGAACGGCCAGGCAAACCAGCTTTCGGAGATGGTTTCGGCGAAGGTGATTAACGATGAGCTTGGCCGGTATATCAAAGCCGGTGCGACGAAATATTTTTTGGTGAACACCAGCGATATTCGACCCGTAGCCATGACGGCGCGCGCTGTGATGGACATGGCGTGGGCAGGAAATCTGGCCGGCGTGCAGGCAAATGCCGGCAATGCGCCCGGGCAGGGCGACGAGCACAGCGATCCCGACGGCGCGTATTATCGCCTTTGGGCGACGGAGGAGTTTGGCGCCAAGGCCGCGCCTGCGCTCGAAGAAATTTACAAGGCCTATTTCGCTGCGCCGTCTCTGCGCCGGCAGTTTGGGCCACCGCGGCTTACTTCAGCAGGCAGCATGCCGCCACCTCCGCCGACGGCTTCGGGCGAAGCGCCCTTGGTTGATGGCGACCAACATTACCACTCGGAGGCGCGGAGGCTGATTCTGGACGAGCTGACGGAGCACCAGGTGGCCGCGATTCCCAGCCAATCGCCCAAGTGGACGCCGCCGCGCCTGATGCCGACGCCGGATGCGCAGATACGCAAAGCACTGCTGGAGGCGGATATCGAAGATTGCGCGGCGGCGCAGCCGCGCTGGGATGCCGTGTGGCAAAAGGCTGTGGCTGCCGAGACGCTGATCGATCCGGCGCGGCACAATTATTACCAGGCCGAAGTGTTGACCATGATTACGATTAACCGCGAGAGCAACCGCATGCTGCTCGAACTGGCACGGGCCATCGAGGCGGATCATGCGGACCGGCATGCCGAGGCTGAGACGGATGCGGCGGAGGCGCTACGCGCGCTTGATGCTATTCGCGCGTCTATGTCGGCGGCCGAGTACGGTAAGTGGAAGAACTGGTATCGCGGCGACTGGCTGACGGGCGTTTACCGCACGCACGAGCTGGTCGAAGATTATGCGAGCCATTTAAAGGACCCGATGGCCAAGCTGCCCGCGCCCGCCTCATGGAGCGGGTGGGAGGCATATTTCCACATCATGGAGTACGAAGGCGACCGTTCGGTGGATGTGCACTGAACCGCTGAATTACTGCTGGCGAGTCCCGCAATTCACCCCGCGCCGATCGAGAAACCT
>JASIJX010000329.1 GCA_030049955.1 Acidobacteriaceae bacterium | reverse complement strand
TCTACGATGAGCCGGCGATGGCTCAGCTCTCGAAAATTGCCAACGTACCCCCTGGGGCAGTGATGATCAACGCCAACGAGAATCCTCTGGGCCCTTGTCCGGAAGCAATGGAGGCGGTCCACAATATTGTTGCCCAAGGCGGACGTTACCTCTACAGCGAAACCGACAAACTTCAGTCCACGCTCGCGCAGCAGGAGAGCCTCGATCTCGAATCGGTGCGCATCTTCGTTGGATCGAGCCCGGCTTTGCATCAAGCGGTTCTTGCGTTCACATCGCCTACGCGTCCGCTGGTCACTGCCGATCCGGGATACGAAGCCGGCGGGCGCGCAGCAAAATTCATCGGCGCACCGGTGATAAACGTTCCGCTCACCTCGACGTATGCCCATGACGTAAAAGCCATGGCCGCGGCAAGCCCGACCGCTGGCCTAATCTACATTTGCAATCCCAACAATCCTACTGGAACGCTCACGCCGAAATCCGAGATCGAATGGCTCGTGGCAAACAAGCCTGCTGGCTCGATCGTCATGATTGACGAAGCCTATACCCACATTTCCGGTGCGCCCTTCAACTCCGATCTTGTGGCGCAGGGAAAGGATGTCATCATCCTCCGGACGTTCTCGAAGATCTACGGCATGGCCGGTTTGCGAGCCGGAGCCGCGCTTGCGCGTCCCGACCTGATCAAGAAGATCAGCGGCTGGGGCGCAACCATGATGCCGATTACGGGAATGGTCGCGGCAACGGCAAGCCTGGAAGCGAAGGACCTTGTGCCGACGCGGCGCAAGATCATAGGCCAAGTTCGCGAAGAGACTTTCGAATTTCTGGAAAAGAACAATTACAAGTACGTCCCTTCCGTTTCAAACTGCTTTATGGTCGACACCGGACGGCCGGGCATGGAAGCCATTATGGCCATGCGCAGAGAGAATGTTTTTGTTGGGCGTGTTTGGCCGGCCTGGCCGAACTATGTGCGCGTAACTGTTGGAACAGCGGACGAAATGCAGAAGTTTCAGGCCGCGTTTAAGAAAGTTATGTGTGCGTGAGTCCGATCGAACCTCTGTGGGCCGCTCGCGAGCGGCCCATCTTCAAACCGGCGAAGAGTTCCCTGCAGCTTAGACATTTGCATTTGGCGGAGAGATTGGGACGTTCACATGCTCCTTGTGCGAGATGCTTCCTGTCTCTCTGTAACTTCTAATCGATTGCGAGACCAGAGGCTCCGCTTCCATTCATGTTCAGGGCTAAGAAAAAATACAGTTGGGAACGGCTGGCTGGTGATTGCGCTGGCGGTTTTATTGCCGCGTTAATTGCATTGCCCTATGGGCTTTCGATGGCCGAATTGATGGGCTTGCCTCCTATTTTGGGAGTCTTCACCTCCATCATCTCGACACCATTCGTCGTGTTGCTTGGGCGCAACTCGCTTCTTATAGGCGGCACGGCCAGCGCCACAGTGCCCTTTATTGCGAGCGCCGTCCACGCGCAGGGCATTGCGGGCGCTGCGAAGATCTCGATTGTTGCATCCGTTTTCATGATGTGCTTCTGCATCATGCGCCTCGGCCGCCAGATAGCACGAGTGCCGATTGCGGTGGTTGCGGGGTTTTCGGCCGGCATCGGCGCTCTCATGATCACCTCTCAGCTCCCTATTTTGCTGGGCGTGCATCAATCTGCCTCTGAAATCCCCATCGTCCAGCTTGTCTCTGCGCTAGCGCAGATTGCCCAAGTGCACTGGCTCCCACTCGTACTTGGGTGCACAGTTATTGTCGCGGCGCTTGTTTGCAGACGCCTCTCAATGCGCATTCCAGCGCCGCTCGTTGGTGTCACCGCTGCATTCCTAGTTGCGATGCTTTTGCATTCACACGAACCCGAGGTTGGCTCTCTCCATATCGCTACGCCACGGCTTGCGGGGTTTTCGTGGACATCGCATGACGTCGTCAATTTGCTTCCATCGGGTCTGATGCTGGCTTTTGTCAGTTCCGTCAATTTGCTGCTCACTTCGCGTACAATTGAGCATTTTCAAGGCCGCCATAAACCGCTTCTGCGCGCCGACTCCGATGCCGAAGTGGGTGCGTACGGGATTGCCAACCTGGCGGTTGGAATCTTCGGCGCTCCCATGAGTGTGGGTATTCCGGCGCGAAGCGTCGCTGCAATCCGTTGCGGCGCAAGCACGCGCTTTTCAAACTTAATCCACGCAGTCTTCCTGTTATTGTTTGTGCGCTATGGCTCAGGCGCGCTTGCTCACATTCCCATGGCTGCTCTTGCTGGTGTAACAACTTACATGGGAATCTCGTTGCTCGACATTGGGACGTGGCGCCGCCTTCGAAAAATGCACGTCCTCGATGCCACAGGGTTCCTCATTACAGTTATCGGTGTGCTTATTTCCAACGCCGTCACCGCCGTCGTGGCTGGCGCAGGGATTTATGTGCTGCATTACGCGTACATAAAATACTTGCGCCAACTTGGCCTTGAAGCTGGCGCACCGGACAGGATCGTGTGAGCATTTTGATTTGATTCGAATGCGAACTTCGCCGCGCAGTAGGGTGGGTGTAGTTTAGCTGCGCGCCAAATTCGCCAATGCGTCCGTCGAGATTCTGACGAACTCTAGGTTCTGGACATAATTTCATTCGGAGATTACGAGTCTAAGATCCTCAGAAGTCGGCAGCACGGTAATGATGGCCTCGTCCCCAGAGATGCCTGGATCCAGGTCAATGCCGTCGTACACAGCATTTTGGAAGCGCTGCTTGCATCCGAGATATTGCTCTTTGGTTTCAATCGAAACGTGTCCGGGCAGAAACTGGATCTGCTCGAGTTGGCCGCCAGCCTGTTGGCAGAGCCGGGCACATGTCCTGCGCAGGCCATGCGGGGCCAGACACACTAGGCCGGCGGGCTGGTGGCTCCCTCCCTACGATGGACCAAATCACCTTCGGGGGAGCAGTTCCTATATCTCCACAGAGGATCGGCCCCAACCGCCGAGCCTCACTTTCATTGAGCACCCTCCTGAAAAGCAGGACGGCCTCGGGAGCCGAAACTCACCGGTCTTACACCTCGTCCCTGAGCTTCCTGGGCCAATTGCCTTAGAGTGTCGAGGTTAGCTTGGGCAGGCTTGTTATCGAAGTCGTCCGTCGCGTAATGGGAAACCCTGCTGCTATCGTCATTAATTTTGCTCATCACTGATGGAACGGACTAGGAATGCCGCTGAAACGAACGGTCAGGACAGGGCAAGGTGCATGCGAAGCGACGTCGTAGGCCAGCGGTCCTGGCAAATGTGATGTGAGTTCTGGATGAGCCGCACCAGGAACCCCCATCACGATGAGCTGCACGTCTCGATTCTCGGCGGCATCAAGAATCAGCGATTCGCGCGAACCGAAATCCACGTGGAAACTGAGGTCGATATCCGGCTCGTGTTCGGGTAGCCCGCTCTCGATCATCCGTAGGCGGCAGAACGCTTCGGCCGACATGCGCGCGGAAAGCGGCTCTCTCCAGACATCTTCCGTCACATGCAGGAGCAAGAGCCGCGCCGAGTATGCGCGCACGAGGGCATAGGCATACTCGAGCGCCGGCCGGGACGCAGGCTCGAAATCCGTAGCGAAAAGAATACGCTCGATCCGCGCCTCCGGTCCGACCCTGATCTTAGGGCCAACCAGAAGCACGGGACAAGGAGCCGTGGTGGCGATTTCCTGCTCCAAGGGCGGGGCGATGAGTTTCTGAATTCCGTGACGTCCGTGGCTTCCGGCCACGATCAGGTCGATTCTCTCCTGCACCGCCATCGAAGCTATGATCGTCGGAACCTCACCGTGCTCAATGCGGACGCTGAACGCGATATCTGCAAAGCGTGTGGCATCGAGCAACGCGTGAATGCTTTGCGCGGCATTGGTTTTCAGTTCGGCCAGGGTGATCTCAAGTTGATTGGGGTGGATGTGTGCATAGTCACCGGCTGCGATTGCATGTACAGCCAAGATTTCCGCGCCGAAGCTCCGCGCAAATGCTGCCGCAAAAAGCAGCGCCAATGCCGACGTCTCCGAGAGATTGCTGGCCAAAAGGATGCGGTTGATCCGGATGGGAAGCTGCGGAGGGAGAGGTTTTGGCAGTCCCATGTTCTGCCTCCTGCGGTCATAATCATGGAGCCATTCCAGCGCTCGAAATCTGCACACCGCCTTGTTCGTGCTCCGGAACCAGAGTGATGAACCGGGCCAGCTGGTCGCTGGCTGGCAGTGAAGTGATCATCATCAGCTGATCGTGCGCTTCCACAATGGTGTCGGGATGGGGCAACAGCACCTGCTCGAGGCGGAGGATTGCGGTAATTTCAAACTCATATTGGTGCAACTCGCGGTAGAACCAATTGATGCTTTTATCCACCAGTGGACTGTTCTCCGATACTAGCCCGATGGTGAGCTCTTTCTGGCCGGGCAGGTCAAAGCGAACCCGGGAGCGCAACAACCGCAACAGGTCGAGATTTCCCACTGCGTTGGTAAGGTGCAGATCGCGTTTGCCTAGCAGGTTCATAGCGATCCGGACATGCTCCATGTAGTGCGCAGGGGAGCTCTGGCGATCCGGTACTTGGCCTTCGTAGAGACTGCGGTATTTGAGCTCGGTGGAGAGTCCGTCCTGCAAAAGAAAGGCGAGCATTACCGCAATGCCTGCAGGAACGAGGAGTTGGAAACCGCCAGCCATTTCCGTGACCATGAGCATGGTAGCAATTGGGACGCGCGCGGCAGCTCCAAACAGAGCAGCCATGCCGACGACAACGAACACCGCGGAAGACTGGTGCGCCACCAGCGCAAAGACGCCGCCCAGCATGGCGCCAACAAACAAGGATGGCGCGAAAACACCGCCCGATCCGCCCGATGAAACGGTGAGCGCGAAAGCTGCGGTCTTGGCAAAAATGAGAACTAGCATCAGGCCGAGAGCCATTCGTCCGTCGATGGCCAGTTGCATCCAGCCATATCCGCCCTGCAATACCTGGGGAAGGCGAAGTGCAATCAGGCCCACGCCGAGCCCGCCGAAAGCCGGGCGAGTCCACAGCGGTACGGGCAGCACACGGAAAAAATCGCGTGCGCGGTAGAAAACCTCGGGGAGAATAGTCCCAATGATCCCGGCGGCAAGGCCAAGAGCGGCGTACCATCCGTATGCGGCGAACGAAGGCGTAGCGATGTCGGGCAGGGTGAAGAGCGGAGCGAACCCTACAAACAAACCGTTCACCGCGTACGCAACCGCCGACGAACACATCGTGTAAAGCAGAGCAACCACATCGAACTCCATTTTGCCGTAGAGAACCTCGATAGCGAAGATGCTGGTGCCCATGGGAGAGCGGAAGATCGCGGATAGACCTGCGGCCATGCCCGCTAGAAGCAGGAGCCGGCGCTGTTCTTCTGTGCGGTGGGTCAGGCGCGCGTAATATGAGCCGAGGGTCGCAGTGATGAGGGCGATCGGGCCCTCGCGACCGGCAGCTCCGCCGGATCCGATGGTGATGGCCGAAGCCACCATCTTGAGAGGTGCGACGCGAGGGCGGATGAGCCCTTCCTTCCGATGAAACGCGTTGACGACAGTGTCGGTGCCGTGGCCTTCGGCTTCGGGAGCGAACCTGTACACGAGGATTCCGGAGAGCAGGCCGCCCAAGGTCGTAACGAGAGGGATAAGCCAGAGTCCGTGGGGCCCGATGTGCTGAACGAGGCCCGCATGGGTTTCCATTCCAGGTGCCTGATAACCGGCCAGGTCCTCAAGCATCAGACGGCTGCAGACCCCCAGCATCCACATGAAAGCGCGTGCGCTCAAAGCGCCTGCAACTCCGAGTGCTGCCGACTCCAGCAATAACCTGCGCTCACCTTCGATTTTCAACAACTGCCTCCGCCCGGTGGCGCGGCGACCGGCCATGTTTCAATGCACTGTCCCCCTGTTGACTGATGCAGAATGAGGGATTGAGGTGGGCCGGTGGCAGGTTCAATGAGGGGAACGGGTGACTATAGCTGAAGATTGAGTAAAAACTTAGCTCTGCGAGTGAAGAGACAGCCTTTCCCATCGGGAACAATGGAAGTGATCGAGCGGTGCGTCAAGGCAGGCAAGCCAGTCATGCTCCACTCCTATACCGGTCACTTTTCAAGGGACCATGTTCCCGAACAACTGCAACTGGTAAAGAACTACCCGCGCCAGATTATGGCGCAGAGTATCCATGCCAGTTTCGCCGACCTTGAAGATTTTCGCCGAAAGGTCAGCCGGCATCTTGACGCGAGCACGGCGAAGCTGGCAGGCGATCGGGAGCTTATCGCAATGCCCAGCGAGCAGGAGGACCTAAGGATTGGTAACCGCCGAACACAGGTAGGAATTACAAGCAGAAAATCTGACGTGACACGAGATCGTTGGGGAAGTGCAGACTATCAGTCCGCGGCGAGGATAGGCGGAGAGGCCTCGCATTCCGGGAAGGGCGCTGAGGCTACCTTCCTCTAATAAACAATGCTGTTGGTGCGCCACTCAAAGCGGTGCTGACCACGCGTATTTGATCCCCTTCCCGCACCTGAAACTTCATTCCTTCCACGACTCCGAAATCCGTTTCAGCGATCGTCGCTGCGTTGATCTTGATGGTTTGGACCCTTCCCTCCTTGTCTTCAACCAGGATGGAATGCGCGCGACCCTCGAATTTCTTCACGGTCCCGACCGTCGCTGTAAATGGCCCAGGGCCAAGGTTCTTCAGAGCGACAACGGTCTGTTCGGGACCGTCGCCATAGTAAAACACGATCGCGTAGGCTCCGGTCTTCTCGAAGGCATCTGCAGCCGTCGTCTCCACCGCGATCTTCTTATCGAATTCGATGGGTGTTTTGGCTTTCGTCATCTCCTTGAACTTGGCACTGTATCCGCTGTCCTGAAACACGGTCATCGTCTTCGTGTTGTTATCTATGGCAGTCACGGTTCCCGTCAGCGCATGGATCACCTCCTGTGCCGCCATGGGGACAGACAGGAGCCCAAGGCATACTGCAAGAACACTAACCAGTGGTTTCACCACGAGTTTCCTCTGATCGACGGAGCTTATACCTCTCAATAAGCGTGAATCAATAGGTTTGTCTGTTCCTTTTTGGACATGGCTCGCGAAGCCTCTTCGGTGAGGAGATAGCTAGTGATTCTATAACCACGCGTCCGCCAACCGGCTCAGTCGCTGCTAGCCAACCCTGCCGCCAGCACTGTTGTAACGATCGACGCCGTGGTCGCGTCTTTCAACCTTACTCTTGCGCAGATACTCCGGCGTTCCTGCTCAACCGCCCTCAGTCGCGCAGAAACACGTTGAGCAACGTCTCGTGCACGCGAATCTTGCTGTCGTATTCGATGAACCCGAGTTTGCGAAAGCGATTCATGAAGGCATTCACTCGCGGACGCGTGCTGCCGATCATGCTCGCGAGCGCCTCTTGCGAAATCGGCGGGATCACCGTCTTGTGTTCCTCTTTTTCCCCGTACTCGGCAAGCATCAAAAGCAGACGAGCCAGACGTTTCTCTGCGCGATTGAACAATTGATCAACCAGGTCTGCTTGGGTCTTCATCGTGCACGACAGCAAAAACGAGGAAAACTGGTAGGAGAACTCGCGGTTATCCCGCATTAGCCGCAGAAACTCCGGCCTGGAGATCCGGATGGCGGTGCACGTAGTCAACGCGATGGCGTTGGTGACACGCACGCCCGGTTCGGGAGCCATCGCCCTTTCGCCGAAGAAATCACCCGCGACCACCAGGCGAATGGTGGCCTCTTTCCCGCTGGAGGAGACGACAGAGATCTTGGCTCGGCCCGTCTTTAAATAGAGGACGCAGTCGGCCGGGTCGCCTTGCACAAAAAATGCCTCACCTTTCTTGAGACTGACGGTCCTTCGCCCAGCGGCGCCGTGCGACAGGAACCCCTCCAAATTGAAAGCCGGCTCGGAACTGGTGAACATCGAGAAAGTGATTGTAATGGTTATTTTAGCGATCCGGGGTTCAGCAGGGTAACGAGGTCGGTTACCCCGGAGGCCAAAAACGCCCCAACTGTCTCAAAAGGAACAGCGGCCGCTGATCCTTTGATCAAGACTTTTGGCAGTGTCCATCTCCCCCGAGATCCCCCCGGAGTTGAATCGCCGACCGCAGAGATCTGCCTTTCTTATGTCCTGAGTGGAGCTGGCAAGAGAGGGACAAGTGAACGCAGTTGAATGATTGCTTGAAGGAGTACTACCTTGGATCGGAAAACAAGATTTTTCATTGCCGGCTTGCTTGCAGCATCGCTGACTGCCCAGGTTGGTTGCAAGCACAAGGTGCAGACGTCCGTTGCCACTGCTCCGCCGGTGGCTCCGGCTCCCACGGCAAATGTCACTGCTTCCCCCGCGGCAGTCACAGCAGGTGAACAGGTTACGCTCAGCTGGAAGACCACCAATGCAACCACTGCCTCAATCGACGGTCTCGGTGAAGTGGCTACCTCCGGCACCCGCAACGTCACCCCAAGTGTCTCTACCACATATCATCTTGTTGCAAAGGGCAACGGTGGAAGCGCGGACGCCTATAGCCGGGTAACAGTGACCCAGCCCCCGGTCGCCGCGGCTCCAGTTCCAACTATGACCGAGGAGCAGCAGTTCAAGGCTGGTGTTAAAGACGTCTTCTTCGACTATGACAAGTTCAAGGTCCGCAACAGTGACGAAGCCGTTCTCTCACAGGATGCAGCCTTCCTCAGGAGCCATCCAGGTATGAAGGTCATAATCGGCGGTTATTGCGACGAGCGCGGCTCCAACGAATACAACCTCGCGCTTGGACAGAGCCGGGCCGACTCCGCGCAAAAGATTCTCATCGCCAATGGCGTCGATGCGAACCGCATACGTGTCATCAGTTACGGAAAGGAGAAGCCCTTCTGCAGCGAGGCAACCGACTCCTGCTGGCAGGAAAATCGCCGCGCCGGATTCTCCCTGGATCGATAGACAGCTGAATCACCCCGGCTCCGCGAGACCGTCAAGAGCTCGCGGAGCATTCTTGTTGCCCGCTTTCGCTTGGGGGTACACGCCCCACACCTGCAATATCTGTTCGCGTGTATTCGGATGTATCACCGGCTTCATGTAAGGTTACTCGTGCTTGGTCATCAATCATGCAGTCGACACGACGCAAACTTAGTTCATTGCAATTTCCTATAGAAGAATTACTTTGATCTTGGATGGAATTCATGCCTGCCTTAGAAGAGCGCGGTTCTGCTGAATGCAGCGCTGCTGTGGTATCCACCACGCCTCTTAAGTAGAAATCGTTCGCCGTTGTCCGGGCCCACAGCTCACCCTCCCCGAAATTTCATCGAAAATGCGACGACAACCGCGCTCAGTCTCTTGAACGATGGGCTTCAGCAGGCTCTCAAGGAGGTCTCAACATGCATCGAGCTAATTCGGTCAAACTCATTGGTGCAACCAAGCCAAGCATTTGTCGGCGATTCATGTTTATCTGCAGAAGGAGCCTTTGCGTGGGGATGGGGTGGCATGCCGAACCCGCCCACCGGACCTTCCCGCGACTTTAGTTTCATGGAGCTGGGCAATTTTTGTGGATAAATGGGCTACGGTTGCTGGGAGAATGGGGCAACTGAGGCAGTCCGCAAACGATCCATTTTTCATCTGGCCATCGAATTTTGGTACGCCGAAGAGCACTTTGTGCGCTCCCTGGATAACGCGCAGGTCTTCGCCTCCGACCGATAGATACAGTCATAGTAAACGTCCTTGGAGTTCCTCCGTTCCCGGGTCGACGACAGACGCGTCGTCTACGGGCGGACGCCACACACGTCTCTCGACCATAGAACTCGAACGCTCAAGCGCTCCGAGCGGCTCAATTCCCATCATTTTCAGGCGCCCGCAAAGCTCGTAGAGCACTTCGTCCCGGCGCAGGGTCCAGGTCGAAGCAAAACAGCGCCAGAAAACCCAACCCGCTCTTTCGAGGATGCGCTGGCGGTTCATGTCGTGCACCCATTTGTCTGGTCCATGATATTCGTCGCCGTCGCATTCGATGGCTAGCCGCACATCGCTGGCACCCTCAACCACCATATCGATCCGGTAGGCTCCCGTCTTGACCTGGGGAATAACTCTATATCCGCGATAAGTGAGTTCTGTATACACGTCGCGCTCAAACCCAGATTCGCAAAGATCGATAAGCTTGGTTGTCTCTTCAGTATTGGGCACCATCGGCTTGTCGAAATGAGAAAGCAGACTGGCCCGCAAGTCCCTATCTGAAAGATCGGTGGCCACGACAGAACGCACCATGTACATTCGATCCTGGGCACGGCTCGCAGCGACGTTGAATCGCTGGTCGAACATGCTCCCGGACAACGCCTTGCAACTCCGGGGATCGGCGACCATTGAAAGAAACATGATGTGCCGCTCTCTTCCTTGAAAGGCCCGCGCGTCTCCGCACAGGAATTTTCGCCGGCGCAGTTCGGCTGCGTCGCATCGCTGCGTGACGACTGAATCGATGTGTTTCGCCTGCTCGCTGCCAAGAAGCGAGACAACTCCGATAGTGCGGTGTGCAAGTTTTTCATTTGTAAGGATGGCGCAGATCTCGTCTGCGATCGCCTGCGCTTCGTAACCGTTGCGGTCATGCACGTCGCGGATCCCGCCCTCGACGTAAATGTCGACTAATGGAGGTTCGATGCGCTCGGAGGCACGCGGAATTCGGAGTGGCAGAATCTGATTCTGATAAAACGTGCGATTTGAATAGGCGATGATAGGCGGCACGCACCGGAAGTGCTCGCGTAGCATGACCTGGTCGGCGGCGAAAACGCGAGCCGCCAAGTCGTATAAAGATTTCTCCGGCGTCATCTCAGCAGCAAACGGCTGGTCGGCGAGGTACCGGTCAAGCAGCTCCTGGATGCGGGTACTTTCGATGAACCCGCCATCAGGAGAGACCTGCTTATCATCGCCAACAACCAGAATCTTCTTGCCACGGAGGACCGCCGGAAGCGCCCAGAGGTCCGATTGACTCGCTTCATCGACGATCACCAGATCGAATGCCCCAAGGTCCGCCGGCATGGCCTCTGAGATTCTACTGTGGTTCATGATCCAGCACGGGACCGCGCCTGCGGCGTCATACATCATCTCCCGAGCGTCGCGGCGGTAGCGAGTGGCATTCGGTCCAGTACCTTGGCCGATTCTACGCACTGCAGTCGCATATCCGGCCAGGGCCTGCAGGACCCTCGGTGTCGCGCTCTCTTTGGTGGCGAGCCACGCTGCCTTTGCCACCATCTCTCGATAGAACCGTGCGAGCCCGTCTTCAACATCGCGCCGTCTCCGAGCCAGAGTCAGCAGTTCTTCTCTTGCTTCAATCTGGTCGAGGTGCGTCCGCACTCTTGCCCAGTTCCACGCATCCCGCCATGATGTTGGAAACGTGGTGTCTTCACCCGATACAGCGACCGGCACAGACCGGACTCGCGCTGCCAGTTTTGGCGCACCAGACGACTCAAGCCGATTGGCTGCATCGATCACGTAGGATAGGTCGCTGGCGAGTGCAGCGACGCGGCGCAGCTCCTCCATCAACTCCGCATATTGAGCGCCGATACGCTCCCTGGCCATCTGCTCGTTGCCAAGGGTGTCGCGCACAAAGGCTCGCAGCGCATCCGAGACCGGTCCCGACTTTCCGGCAAGTTTCTCCTGAATGTCGCTGAGCTGGATCGTAGCGCTCGAAAGACTTGCAAAGACGAGATGCTGGGTCAGTTCGTCACGGATCTCCTCCAAGTCCTCACGCGCAGTGCGCGCGCCACGATCGAAACCGTTCTCGAAGACCTCGGAGGCACGCTTCCCAAACCGCGGATCGAAATCAGTTGCCAACCGATGTGCCTTTCGGGCAGAGAGAGCAACCAATTCGAGCTGCCTCAGAGACTCAACTCCACCGTCCAAGGCAGGAACGGAGAGCAGTTGATGGAGTGCATTCCACCGCGTCTCGAACGTCAATACCTGTTCATGAAGTGCAATCCACTCCTTTACCTTCTGCCAGTCTTCCCGGCTCGCCGGGACTCTCCCTTGAACGCGTACCTCCGCGATATATTCCTTCGCATCGCCGTTCCCTAGGGAGAGGAGACCAAACGGCTTGCCGGTCTCGACGGCTCGCGATACCGCCTCCGTTGTCTTGCCGTCCTGGAGAGCTGTGGCCGGGAAAACAACCGGAAACTTGAGAAACTGTGCTCGCGCTTCGACCAATGCGTCCAGATCTTCGAAGAGCGACTCCAATGCAGAACGCTCCGAGGCAAAGGAAGCATGCCCGCACCTCTTCCTCAGTTCAAATGGCCATGAATCGCCGACATCCTCGAGCTCGCCAGTCAGTGCAATCATCTCTTCGATGATCGCGAATAAAGCGCGGGCAGCTTCGAGGACCTCAGTCGTGTTCGCCTTTAGTGGCGTCAGTCCGCCACTGCGTACTTCCTCTTCGATGCTTCCGCGTTTGACTAGAACGTCGTGCAGTTCGCAGATGGCCGCCGCGGATGGGAAGCTATCTGCTGATGGGACACGCGAGGTAACATATACCAGGTCTTCGCCAAGTGATCGGCGAACCTCGCGGAGCCGGCTCGCCTCATCGGACGAAAGGGGCGGAGCGTGCAGCGGGGACAAGGTGATCTCGTCGTCGAACCAGCCGTGCCGATCCCTGCCTGAAACCACCAGCTCAGCAAGCGTCTGGGCGCGCATCTCCACGCTATCGACTTCGATCGCGCAGAGTTGTTGCTGCGCGATTTGGTCGATCCGTCGGTCGATCGTAATCAACTCCGAGTGGGCGCGGTCAATAGACCCGCGAAGGCGTTTAATCTCCTGACGCGTCAACTCCGGGTTGATCTGAGAAACCTTGTGCTGGATTGCTTCGATCGAACCCTGGAATTGACGAATACCCTCTCGGTCACTGGTGAGCAGCGCGACTGTGAGAGCACGTACCTCATCCGGAATCTTGTCCTGCAAAACCGAGAGCGCCGCTTCGCCACGGGATGTGACAAGGATGCGCTTGCCGCTAGCAAGATAATGGCAAATCACATTCGCGATAGTGTGCGTTTTGCCTGTTCCCGGCGGCCCCTGAACCGTCACCCCCGGTGCCCGCTTCAGTCTTTGCACGATGGTTACTTGCTCATCGTTATAGGGGAGTGGAAAATACAACTCCTCGACTTTCCCGCTTGCAGTGGATGTACCACGTCCTGACAGCCCACGGAATGTAATCGGCTCAAACTGGATCGGCTTATCGGATGGCTGCATTACCAGCGCCAGAGGGCCTTCATGGATTGTGCAGCCGGCTTCGAGCTTCTCCTGCAGGCGCTTCAGATCTTCGAAGAGAAAATTGCTAGTCCGTGGCCGGGAGAGTAATACCCAGGCATCCGTGACGAACAGATGCGGGCCTGCCGGCGGAACCATGCCGTTCTGGTTCAGAACTTCCTTATACTGACCCTCGCTGTCCAGGTTGCCAGCAATTAACTTGAGAATGTCGGAGTAGCTTCCGGGGTCGAATGGTGTCGTCGGTCGGTCCTTCTGTCTCGATAGTTGCGCGATGGCGCTTCGTTCGACTTCGATGGTTCCCGCAATCTGGCAGGCAACGAACGCATCGACCTCAATGCGCGTTTCTGTTGCCCGCGGTCGGATCTCGATTGCCATCGACCGGTCGTCAATCGACAGCTCCATCTCCTGCGTGAGAAGGGGGTACTCAAACGCGACAGATTCTTTTTCGGTCTTCAACTGCCATGATGAGATCCCGACACCCCAAATCAGTTCCTGCGGCTTGCTGGTCTGCTCGGCCTCCATCTGGTGCATCAACGTGAATAAATCGCTATAAAGCGCGATGGTTCGTCGACGCGGTCTCTCTCCAGTAGCCCACCTCGTCCACAATAGCGAATATGCGGATAGGGATTCAGCCGCTGTCGTCCTCACCTGCGCTTCAACCGCAGCAGGATTGATCGGCTCGTTCCGTACCTTTGCCGATTGCACGCGCTGATTGATTTGTCTGGCTAAGCCTGCCTCATCGATAAATGGAGGTGGGCCGTTCGGATCGGCACTGAACCGGAGTAGTGCTTTGTGTGCAGTCGGAGGAGCAGGAGGCGGATCGGCAACCAATCGGGAAATTCTCAACCAAACGTGATCCCCAGCCAGCTTGATGTCGAATTCAACACCAGGCAGTCCCGCAATGTCGCCACGCTGACGCTGGAAGCCCTTCGCATTAGCCAATCGATAAGCCGCCGGGTCGATCTGCTTGGCTTGCTCCTTGATGTAATCAAGAAGGCAGATTAGTAAGTCCCGTGGATCAGGCATTCAGGCCCCCTGAACAGGGTGTGCACACGGCGTCATCTTGAAACAAGAGCCGGTTGACGATTCACTGTAACCAGACCCACATAAACGATTCCCGATAACGCGGCATTCTTCTGATACTAATTTAGACCGTCTTCACGTCACACGCAGCTACTTCCACCTCCCGACCGCCACTCTTGCACAATCTCGTTCCGGGCCAATTACTTCGCTGGAACACGGTGGCCACGCTCCGCGCGTGCCTGCGGAAAGCTGGGGTGGGCCAGCGACCCGTATGATCAGTGAAAATTTTTCCGGTGCGTATAGGTTTTGTCACGGATGATAATCTCCCACATTGCATATTCGCCTTATGTTTTCCTTATTTTAGGACGCGTGGGTGTTCCTCAATTGGGAAGACTGTCAGAGGATGATTTCAGAAGCGGGGGTTTGAGCGTGCATCGACCGCTGGTAAGAATCGTCTTTGGCCGCTGGCCTAAACCGTTCGTTAAAGTACAAGCAATGGAGAGGTGACTGCAAAAATTAGCAACAGTCGTCCTCTCCCAACTTCGAAGCGCTCTATTTGCCGGTAGCCACAATGCCCAGCACCAACCGAGTTCCCGCATCGAGACGGATGTTCTGGTTGGCCGCAAACAGAGTTCCCGAGGCGGCGCCCGACGCATCTGCCTGCAGCATCACCCCGGGAAACCCCGTGAAACGAGGTGCCAGCGAATCGCTGAGCTGCACCACACCGTACATCGGCCCGGGCATTGAGGCAGGTATATCTGCGGCCATCGGATTTGTCGCGTCCCCGGCGCCGCCGGCGGTTCTGCCTCCACTCGTGTCTGCCTGGCCTGGAGCAGGCGCACCGGCACCAATGGCTCCGCCGGCCCGCCCACCCAAGCCGCCTTGACCGCCCATGCCGCCGGCTTCTCCGCCCATCGCTGGTCCACTGCCCGTCCCCGGGCCCGCACCGCCGTAACCTAAGTCGCTCGCCTCCCGGCGCGGCGGCGCAATAGCCTGAATCATGGAATGGATCGCGACGCTCACCCCTCCGCGCAATTCCGCGCGGTCGAAGGCGATCCTCAATTGCGAATTCGTCTCACCCTTTGTGTACGCCTGCGCCGAAGTGACGTGACCCAGCAGACGCGAACCCTTGGGAACGTCCGTTCCGTCGGCGGTCGTCATGCTTTGCGTGGTCTTCACGATCACGCTATCGCCCGGCTTCGCACTCTGCGAATTCAGCTTGCCTTCGAGCTCCCCGCTCACCGGCCGCATTTCGCTCACCACCAGAGAGTATGCGTGTGCCGCCGCGGCATTGGAGCCCTTCTGGCTGCTTTCCGAGCCCGACCCCGCAGCATTCGCCTGCGGCGACTGCAAGCCGGCGCTGCCGCTCGATGACCCACTGGCTTCCTGCATCTCTCCATTCGGAATCTGTCGCGCCATCAGCGGAATGCTCGTTACGCTGAGAAGAGCCACTGCCACTACCTGAGCCGTCTTCATCGCCAAATCCTCCATGCCCTGTCTTTCCCGCCTGCAGCCCTCTGCGTGTACGGCCCCGTC
>JASIJX010000328.1 GCA_030049955.1 Acidobacteriaceae bacterium | reverse complement strand
CGTGAAGATGCCGGCGACCAGCCCAACGAAGATCGCCGCGCCGGGCGAAATCACGGCCGCGCAACCGGTTGATGCGACCAGTCCCGCGAGCCAGCCGTTGGCGCACAGGCTTGCGTCCGGTTTGCCAAAGCGCGCGCGTGTGATTGCAAACGTCGCCGCCAGCGCAGCGCAGGCCTCGAGCAACGTATTCACCGCCGTCACCGGCAGAGCCTGGAACGGCGCGCGCAGCCACAGGATCGCGCCGGCCGCATTCCAAGCCAGCCACCCCACCAGCGCCAAAAAACAACCGAAGAGCACGTAAGCCGCGTTATGGCCGGGCATGGCCGTTGACAGTCCCTCCTTGGGGAACTTGCCGCGCCTTGGCCCCGCAATCCACACCACCGCCAGCGCGCTCAGCCCACCCAGCACGTGCACCGTAGCCGCGCCGCCGGGATCGAGAAAGCCTGCGCCCAGCCCGAAGTTTCTGCCCAGCTCTGCAAGCCAGCCACCGTTCCAAATCCAGTTCGCCACAAGCGGAAAAACGAAGCCGGCCAGCACAACCGCCGTGGCGCACCCGCCCGCAAGCCGAAAGCGGTCTGCGCCCGAGCCCCACGGAATCAGAGCGGCCATTGCCACCGACCAGAACTCGAAGATCGTTGCCAGTTGCATCTGCGGCGCGGCCGAGCCAAAGCCGCCAAGCAGAAGCGGGCCGCTGCCAATCCAGCCCCATGGTTTGCCGACCGCGTAGAACCCAATTCCAGTACTACTTACAACGCCGGAGAGAGACGCACCAACGAATGCAAAAACAATTGCCGCAATGGCCGCGATGCCCAGGTTGCCCAACAGCGACTGCGCCGCCGAGCGCGACCGGCCCAGTCCTGTATTGATCAGCGCCACGCCGGCAATAGCCAGCGGCGCCAGCAGCAGCAGTGCCAGCGTAAGCGCGAAGGCAGCCTCGCTCATGGGCAGGGCAACCGGCTCGGCGCCGCTCAAATCCGTCCCTCGCCGCGGCGCTGCATATGCCCGCGCACCGCAACCGCCAGCCCCATTGCCTCAACGGCCAGCCCGCACACCACAAAGGCCGCCCGCGGCGCCGGGGCAGGGAACAGCACCAGTGCGGCAACGGTCAGAAAGAATCCTGCGGGCATCACCAGCAGTCCGGCGTATTTCATCGCCTATCCTGTTCAGGCTCCATTATCGATGCGAGACCACGCTCTCAAATCCGATGATGCGGGTTCGCAATCGGGTATGCCTTTGAGACGGAGAGATGCTAACGGTAAATCTTTCATGAATTCTAAAACATTCGATCCGCGCCGTCGGAGCCACGGTCACGCCCTGCGAGGGTTCACATTCCGGGAATGTGCAGAAAGCCCTTACGGTTTCCTTTCAAAATTCGCGCGACAATGAGCCGGTGAATGTCCCTCCCGACCGGCCCCACAGGCTTGTTCCAATCGTTCTCGGCAGTATCACACTTGCGGCCGCTGCGATGCTTCTTGTGCAGGATGCCTTTCCGGGGTTGTTGCGGATTCGGAGCCACGATGCACTGGCAGCTTTTACATTGACAATGATCGCAATCGCCTATCTGATCTACCAACTGATGCATTGGCCAGCGTCTATGGAGTTCGCCAAGGCGGTCATGCTAGCGGCTGCGTTTCTCTTCTGGGCGGCTAACCAGTTCTGGCCGAACCTGCCCCACGCGACACTTTTCAACGACATTGCGATCGGACTGTTTGTCTTCGATGTATTTCTCGTGATGCTGGGCTGGCCGCCAGCGTCGGCGGACCGCTCCTTTGCCGAGACTGGCGTAGAGTCACGCGGTAGCGAACAATTCTGAGCAGGGCCGGCGCATCTTCGCCATCCTTGCCGGCGCAGCGGTGCTCGCCACCTACGCTCATCGTTGCCGGCGCGCTGGTGATGGCCTTTTGGAAACCATGACAGTCGCGAGCGCGCCGCCGCGCAATCCATTCTTGCCGCGTGCTTCTTTACATATAGAGCGAGTCGCGCTGGGAAACACATCGTATGCCGAAGACGCGCGCAGCGAAGAAGTATCGATAAAGATTCTGACTAGGATGCCAAAAGTACGCTCGGCGTGGTATTTTGTTGTCGTAAATTTTTCACTCTCTGGTGATGCACTCTACCAGCGAACAGGCTGTAATTTTTACGAACCGTCATTCTTTGCGAACGAACATAACCGGTGCAGAAGGCTTCTTAATTTGCACCATTTTTTCCGCAATTTTGCGCGCTAGCCTCTTGCGAGGAGAACATGGACTGTTATAGTGATTTTTCAGGTCACCTACCCTAGCAGTTCGTTTTTCACCAAGAGCGATTTTTGTACATAACCTTTTGTGATCGCTGTGACCCGCCGTCACTGCGGCCGCACTTAGACGCGAAAATCAAGCAGGGAAAACATGCCGCAAATCTTCGACCGTAGCTCCAACGCACTGGCTCGTATGAGCTTGGTGTTGACGGGGTTGATTGTGATTGCCCTGGGAGTCACGCTGGATCAGTTGCAACGCTCGCCGTGGGTTACACGGCAAGGTCAGCGTCCCGATCAGCCGGTTCCGTTCAGCCACAAGCATCACGTGCAGGGACTCGGCCTGCAGTGCCAATACTGTCACACCACGGTTGAAAAATCGAGCTACGCCGGCATTCCGCCCACGCGCACGTGCATGAATTGCCACGCGCAGATCTGGACGAATGCGCAGCTTCTCGAGCCGGTGCGCAACAGCTGGTACACCGGCCAGTCGATCGCGTGGACCAAGGTGCACGACCTGCCCGATTACGTCTATTTCAACCACTCCATTCACGTAAACAAGGGCATCGGCTGCGAAACCTGCCACGGTCGCGTGGACGAGATGCCGCTGATGTACGCTCAGAACACGCTGCAGATGGAGTGGTGCCTGGATTGCCATCGCAATCCGGCAAAGAATCTGCGGCCCACAAGCGAGATCTACAATATGGCCTGGCGCGATCCTGCGCCCGATCATCCGGTATGGTGCTCTGCCGAGCCGAACCGGCCGGGCGTGCCTACGGCGCAAAGCGTGAGCTGCACGACGAGCGATCCGGCCGGCGGCGGCGCTCATGCGGAAATGGCTGCACTGCAAATGCCTGCATCCGGCGCGTCATCTACTGCGGGCGATACTGCCCCGGCCGCCGTCCCGGTTCCCGTAAGCTACAGGAAATTCACCACCCAGGACGATCTCGGTCATTTCCTGCTCGAACACTACAACATCCGGAATTCGCGCGACCTGATGAGCTGCGAGGTGTGCCACCGATGAGCGGAGACAAAAACAACGGCACGAACGCGGCCGCAAACGCGATGGACAAGATAGTGAGTGAAAGTGCAGAAGCAGCGCCGATGAGCCTGGCGGATGTGCGCGAGAAGCTGAAGGGCGCGAAGGGCAAAAAGCTTTGGCGCTCAATCGACGAGCTGGCTAATACGCCGGAGTTCCAGGCCGCCGTCGCAAAGGAATTTCCGTCGGCCGCGCAGGAGTGGGTCGATCCCACCTCGCGCCGCAGCTTCCTCAAGCTCATGGGTGCTTCAATGGCTCTCGCCGGCATGGCCGGCTGCACCAAGCAGCCTGACGAGCCCATCTATCCCTACGTCAAGGCGCCTGAAGATCTCGTTCTCGGCAAGCCGAACTACTTCGCATCCGTGCATCCTTTGCCGGTGGGCGCAACGCCGCTGCTGGTCAAGAGCAGCGAGTATCGCCCCATCAAGGTCGACGGCAACCCGGAGCATCCATATAACACCGGCTCGTCAGACGTCTTCGCGCAGGGCTCGCTCCTCGATCTCTACGATCCGGACCGCTCGCAGCGCATCCTCTATCGCGGTGAGAGCCGCAGCTGGCTGGAATTTGTCCAGGCGTTTCAGGATAAGGTCTCTTCGACCAAAGACGGAACCGGTATCTACTTTTTGAGCACGACCATCACCTCGCCCACGCTGGCCCGCCAATGGGGCGAAGTGCAGAAGGCGTATCCGAAGGCGAAGCTGGTGCAGTACGATCCGGCCATCGCCGGAACGGCAGCCGAGAAGGGCATCAATACTCAGTACGATCTGAGCGCGGCCACAGTCCTCGTCTCGCTCGATGCAGATTTCCTTTCGAGCTCGTCTTATCCCGGTTTCCATAAGCTGGTTCATGATTACGCCTTCGGCCGCAAGCAGCCGGAAAGCGGCGGCATGAACAGGCTGTACGCAGTCGAAAGCTCCACGACCACGACCGGCATGAAGGCCGAGCATCGCCTTGGCCTGCGCGCCAGCGAGGTTCCCGCCTTTGCGGCCGAGCTTGCCAAAGCCGTGGGCGTGGCGGGCGTCAATCCGCCGGCATATACATGGACCGACGAGCAGCAGATGTTCCTCGCCGCGCTGGCGAAAGACCTGAAGGCCAACGCCGGCAAGAGCGCCGTGCTGCCCGGTCTCTATCAGCATCCCGCGGTTGCCGAGCTGGCCATGGCCATCAACAGCGCACTCGGCAACGTCGGCAAAACAGTTTTCGTTTCGGATGAGACCATCAACCCGCTGCCCTCCGATCAGGTTGGCGATTTTAAGGCTCTGGTCGCCGATCTCAACGCCGGCAATGTTGATTGGCTGGTCATCCTTAATTCGAATCCCATCTATAGTTCGCCCGCCGACCTGAACTTCGCCGACGCCTTCAACAAGGCCAACATCGTCGTTCATCTCGGCAGCCATGTAGACGAAACCGGTCAGATTTCGCACTGGCATGTTCCCGCCGCGCACTATCTCGAGTCCTGGTCGGACGCTCGCGCCTATGACGGCACCGTCTCCGTCGTTCAGCCGCTCATTGATCCGCTCTACGGCGGCCACTCCGCGCACGAGTTTCTGCAGTGCCTGCTCAGCCAGCCGCTCCAGAGCGCCTACGAGGCCGTCCGCGAAACCTGGAAGCCGGTGCTTGAAAAGGGTCCGCAGGGCGATTTCGAAAAGGGCTGGCGCCGCTCGCTGCACGATGGTTGGATCGCCAATACGGCCTTCGCAAAGAACAGCAAAGCTGGCGCGGCCGAGTTCCGCGGCGACATCCCCGTTCCCGCGTCGAAGGACTCCATCGAGATCATCTTCCGGCCCGATCCGAACATCTACGACGGCCGCTGGTCGAACGTGGGCTGGCTGCAGGAGCTGCCCAAGCCGGTCACGAATCTGAGCTGGGATAACGCCGCAATCATCTC
>JASIJX010000327.1 GCA_030049955.1 Acidobacteriaceae bacterium | reverse complement strand
CGGTATTTCCATCGTCCAGCCCCGGCAGCCGCTCGGCCATAATCTGCGATGCCTTCATCTGCTCCTCAATGGCCGCTGCCTGCGCTCCCTTAAGCGCCTCGCTGGTGGCCATGTCCTTCTGCTCCTGCGCCGGGAAGCGCGGCTGAGTCGAAGTGATGACCATTACCTCGTCCAGTTCATCCAGATGCGCCGCCGGCGTCACCATAATGTCGATGAATGAGTCGCGATCTGGGTCGGGAACCACCTTCTGCACTGTGCCCACCGGCAGTCCGCGTGGAAAGATCAGGTCGCCGCCCGCCGTCAGTACCTTTTCGCCGGGTTTGATGCGCTGGTCCGCCATCACGCCCACAATCTCAAGCTGCCCGGCCGCGTTGCCCTTCAGCACGCCACGGATGCGTGTCGTTTCCAGGATCACGCCCGCGCCGCTGGTCTGATCGTTGATGGCCAGGACCTGCGCCGTGTGTCCGCCCAGCACCTCGCGTACCTTGCCCACAATGCCGTCAGAGGAAATCACCGGCATATCGCGCGTGAGCCCGTCCTTCGATCCCTTATCGATATAGAAAACTTTCGATTGATCGCTGCCGCTTGTCCCATACACCTGCGCTGGAATGGTCGAGTAGATGTAATGCTGCTCGAACCCAAGCAGCGCCTGTAGCCGCTGGCCCTGCTGCGCATCCTCGAGCAGCTCGGCCTGCTCCAGGCGCAGCCGGTCGATGGTCTGCTCGAGATCCTTGTTCCGCTGCCGCACGTGGCGCAGGTCGATGTAGCCATTCCAAAGACCCGAGATGCCCAGCCTGCCGCCGTGGATCGCGCGCTCCGGCGGAGAGACAATCGACTCGGCCCAGTAGCGGATCAGTCGCACGCCCTGGCTGTCAGTGGCGTTCAAACTGTTGTGCCCGTCACCGGTCCGGCGCACCTGCATAGCAAGCCCGATGACCTGCGCCACCAGCACGCAAAGCAGCACGACAAGATTTCGATAGCGGATGAAAAACGATTCCATAACTTCAGGGAACGAGGGAACACGGGAACGAGGGAACAAGAAGACGCGCTTTACCGATGATGTTACACACAGTAAGCTTTCTGAAATCCCTCAAAAGACGCTTTATTGGAGAAGAACGTGGGCGCATCGTTCAAAGACCTTCTTGTCTGGCAAAAAGCAGTCCAACTATGTTCAGAGATTTATCGCCTTACGGCCTCGTTTCCTCCTTCCGAGCAATTCGGGCTTACTAACCAAATGCGCCGTGCTTCTGTATCCATCGCCAGCAATATCGCCGAGGGTTATGGCCGGACCACAAAAGGGGAATATCTCCAGTTCCTCGGCCATGCACGAGGATCGAATTGCGAGCTTCAAACGCAGCTCACGATCGCAAGTGCGCTTGGATTCTCCGGCAAGATGGACCACGAACCCGCGGAGAAACTTGCTGCCGACGTAAGCCGCTTGCTCCTTGCACTCATGAACAAGCTCAAGCATTGACTACGTATTCTTGGTCCCTTGTTCCCTCGTTCCCTTGGTCCCTGCTTTAGTCGATTTTGATCTTACGCAGCAGCCGGAAGTCCGACAGCATTTTTCCAGTGCCCAGCACCACCGAAGCCAGCGGATCGTCGGCCACTGAGACCGGGAGGCCCGTTTCCTCGCGAATGCGCTTGTCTAAGTTTTTGATGAGCGCGCCGCCGCCGGTGAGAACAATGCCGCGGTCGGAGATATCGGCGCTCAGCTCCGGCGGCGTCCGCTCCAGCGCCACGCGAATCGCGTTCATGATCACCGCGATGCACTCGCCCAGCGACTCGCGGATCTCGCTGTCGTCGATGGTGATGGTCTTGGGCACGCCCTCAATCAGGTTGCGTCCCTTGATCTCCATCGTCAGCGGCTTGTCCAGCGGGAAGGCCGACCCAATCTCGATCTTGATCTGTTCAGCAGTCCGCTCGCCGATTAACAAGTTATATTTGCGCTTCAGGTAATTGGTAATGGCTTCGTCCATCTGGTTGCCGGCCATGCGCACCGAGCGCGAATAGACAATTCCGCTGAGCGAGATCACGGCGATATCCGTCGTGCCGCCGCCGATATCGACCACCATGTTGCCCGAGGGCTCGGTAATGGGCAGCCCGGCGCCGATGGCCGCCACCATCGCCTGCTCCACCAGGTACACTTCGCTGGCCTTGGCGCGATATGCCGAATCTTCAACGGCGCGCTTTTCCACCTGCGTAATCTCGCTCGGCACGCCGATCACGATCCGCGGGTGCACCAGCATCTTGCGGTTATGCGCTTTTTGAATGAAGTAGTTCAGCATCTTTTCCGTGACCTTGAAGTCGGCAATCACGCCGTCCTTCATCGGCTTGATGGCCACGATGTTGCCGGGCGTACGCCCCAGCATCTCCTTGGCCTCCTTGCCCACCGCTTCCACTTCGCCCGTATTCTTGTTGATCGCCACAATCGAGGGCTCGTTGACCACGATGCCCTTGCCGGCCGCGTAGACCAGCGTGTTGGCGGTGCCGAGATCGATAGCCAGATCGCTTGAAAACATGCTAAAAAGCGAGCGCAGGCCATGCGATCGGGAAGAGCGCGTAGGATAACCGTTCAAAGACATGGGAAAACCAAGTTACCTCACAGAGTATTGTACGGCCAGTAAGCTTGGCCGCAGTGCCTTGCAGGCGTTTGCCCGCACAGACCGGAACGGGCAAAAACCAACCCGGGAAAGGCATAAAAGGCGCAATTCAAGGATACAGGCAACCGCGATGCGGGAACAGGGTATCCACATTACCCTCGTGTCCTCGAACCCCGAAATGGCATCGTTTACCGAAAGGGGAGAATTGCGCAACCCGCCGGCAGCCCATTCAGCGACCAGATCCTGGTTCCGTATTACTGTTCAGGCCGCCGCCCGCCAAAGCCAACTATCGCCCTGCCCGCCCAGCCATTTTGATAACGTTTAATGCGGAGCCGCATCGCGCGAACATGGCCCAGCTTGCGGGCTTGGGCTGCTCAGGCTGGTTTTTTCCGTCGCCCGCCCGGGCTTCCAATCGAGCGTGCGAGCCGCTATCTTTCGAGCGCTTTCCCTGCACCCCGAGGTTCTTATGTCCAGCCCCACCTACCACAACCTGATCGGCGGCCAGTGGCTGCCGGCCGCAAGCGGCGAAACCACCCTGAATATCAACCCCGCCGACCACGGCGACGTGATCGGGGCCTTCCCTTCGTCCGGCGCTGAAGATGTAGATCGCGCCGTTTCCGCAGCCAGGATCGCCTTTGACCTGTGGCGGCTGGTTCCGGCGCCGCGCCGCGCGGAAATCCTCTTTCGCGCAGCCGATTTATTGGTCCAGAGAAAAGAAAAATTCGCGAAAGATATGACGCGCGAGATGGGCAAGGTACTCGCCGAAACCCGCGGCGACGTGCAGGAGGCCATCGACGAGGCTTTCTACGTGGCTGGCGAGGGACGGCGCCTTTTCGGCGTCACTACCCCCTCCGAGCTCAGGAACAAATTCTGCATGAGCGTGCGCATGCCAGTCGGCGTCGTCGGCCTCATCACGCCGTGGAACTTCCCCATGGCCATCCCCAGTTGGAAGCTCTTACCCGCGCTCGTCGCCGGCAACACCTGTGTCATCAAGCCGGCCACAGACACGCCGCTCTCCACCTACAACCTGGTCCAGACGCTCGTTGATGCAGGCGTGCCTCCGGGCGTGGTGAACATCGTTTGCGGAACCGGCTCCGGTGCGGGCGCAGCGCTGGTCGAGCACCCACAGGTCCGCGCCATCAGCTTCACCGGGTCAAGCTCTGTTGGTTCCCACGTGGGCCAGCGCGCAGCGGCAACTTTCAAGCAGGTCTCGCTCGAGATGGGCGGCAAAAACGCCATGATCGTGATGGACGACGCCAACCTCGATCTCGCGCTCGACGGCGCGCTCTGGGGCGCATTCGGGACAACGGGACAAAGATGCACGGCCACCAGCCGCATCCTGCTGCATAAGAGCATCGCCGCCAAGTTCACCGAGAAATTTGTCGCCCGCGCCAAGGCGCTCAAAATCGGCAACGGCCTTGACGAATCAGTCGAAGTCGGCCCGCAGGTGAACTCCGCGCAGATCGAAACGTCGAAGAAGTACGTCGAAATCGCGAAGAACGAAGGCGCCCAGTGCCTCTGCGGCGGCCGCGCAATGACCGACGGCCCTTACGCAAACGGCACGTTCTTTGAGCCCACGGTCATCGCCGGCGTAAAACCCGCGATGCGCATCGCCCGCGAAGAAGTCTTTGGCCCCGTCGTCGCGCTCATCGAGTTCGACAGCTTCGAGCAGGCCATTGAGATCGCCAACTCCATCGACTACGGTCTCTCAACCGCAATCTACACGCGCAACGTGAACCGCGCCTTCACCGCCATGCGCGATTTGGAAGCCGGCATCACCTACATCAATGCACCCACCATCGGTGCCGAAGTTCACCTGCCCTTCGGCGGAGTGAAGCAAACCGGCAACGGCCACCGCGAAGGCCTCGGCGCCATCGAGTTCTTCACCACGTGGAAGGCGGTGTACGTGGATTACTCAGATAAGCTGCAGCGCGCGCAGATTGATAATGCGGAGTGAATGATGGGGATACTTAGAAAGTTGTTTCGACGACGGGAAGACACAGCGAGCGAAAAGGATTACTGGCCGAGTGTCGTAATCCTTTTAAAGGAACCTCGCTTTCCGACTGCGGAAGAAGCTCTTCGCGTCGGCCAGGCGTCGTGGGGTGCCCATGCTCAAGTTGAGTTGACCGGTTCCACCAATAATGGCCGAAGCTACGTTTTGCGAACTGAAAAGTTCTTCTTCTCGATCAACTACGCCCAAGGACCATACGGAGTGGAAGGAAAGGAACATTCACAGGCGCAACAGCGTCCATGGGAAGAACACGCAGCGTGGCTCTCGATCGATATACCAAATAGGAAGACAGAAGAGCTTCGAGAAGCAAAAGCCTTATCCGCCTGTTACAAACTCCTCTTAGTGTTTGCATTCAAGATGTGGTCGTCTAACTGCTTGGGCGTCTACTTCCCTTGTGAAGGTGTGACAATTCCGAATCTCGGAGAACTGGCGGCGAGCGTCGTCTGGGCACGCGGAAACGGGGTAAATCTGAAATTCCTCGATGAATAACATGAGCTGATGCGCCCTAGCTCTCGAGAATTCCCTGCCGTAAAGGTAGCGTACGTGGATTACTCCGATAAGCTGCAGCGCGCGCAGATCGACAATGCGGAGTAGGCTTGGCGATTCTTGCTGCAACATTCAATAAAAAGGGCGTATACTTCGGCATCCGGTTTAACCCCCAGGGAGTTCGGAGGTCGTATGAGCGAAACGTGGCGCATATCCGGACACTACCTCGAATCGTGCAACTGCAAGCCGGCCTGTCCTTGCGTATTCTTGAGCCCACCCACGGAAGGCGTCTGCGGAGTCGTGGTCGGCTGGCATATCGACTCCGGCAAGTTTGGTGGTGTCGATCTTTCCGGGTTGAATGTTGCCCTTGCC
>JASIJX010000326.1 GCA_030049955.1 Acidobacteriaceae bacterium | reverse complement strand
TAGAAACTCGCGGAGTAATTCTTATCGGCCCTTTCAACATTTGGCTCCCTTTTTAGGTCGTTGACCTTGTGTCAAGAAAATGATAGCGGTCCCAAGAACGCTAATCATATGTTGGATAGCCAGCTCTGTCAATCAACTCCTGCTGCAGCATGTAATTGACTGCGAGATTTGAGAGGTCCGGCTTCTCACATCGCGCGTCAAAAGTGTGAAACATCGCGGATAATATCACGTTGCCGATAGGCCGCCCGCAGAATATCCTTAAGGCGACGAGGGGATACGGCGCTCTTCAAGACAGGACACAAATTTCTATTGACAGCTGTGATTTCTCCTTGTTACGATTCGTCGTCTTTGGTAGCGGTATCACAATCCGTTTCAAACTTTCGTTGGAGGAGCGATGAGGAAGGCATTTTGGGGGACAGCAAGTTGTATTATGGCGGTGTTGCTCGCGTGCGGTGCGAGCACCTGCATCGCGCAAAGCACCAACTCGGGCGACATTCGTGGGACCGTCACCGACTCCTCGGGAGCGGCTGTTCCGGGTGCGACGATCACTCTACTGAACGTTGAGACCGGTGTGTCAAAAGCCTTTGTCTCAAACCGGGATGGGCTGTACGATACATCGTCCATCGTTACCGGCAGCTACACGCTGACCTTCAGCAAAGATGGTTTCGAGACGATGGTCAGGGGGCCGGTTACCATCGAGGTCGGCGATACCACTGTGAATGCCGAACTGAAAATTGGGGCAGCTAGCCAACAGGTTGTGGTGACCGCCGACGTTCCGCTGCTGCAAACGGAATCCGGCGAGCAGTCCGAAACGATAGAGTCACAGACCATGGCGGAACTGCCTCAGACAGGGGATGGAGCGAGTTGGTACAACTTTACTATTCTCCTGCCTGGCTTTACCGGGGCCCCCGGGACACCGCAGGGTTCATCGAATCCCGGGCAATACGTCTCAGCAAATGGCAATCTTCCGTATATCAACACACTCTCGGATGGCGCCTCGGTTACGACGGATCACAGCCAGAATGCACAACCTGATACGTTTGAGACAGTTGCCGAGCTGCAGGTCAACACCTCTTCGTTTTCGGCGCAGTACGGTGTTGGAGGTGTCGTCTTCAATCAGATCACCAAGGGCGGTACTGCTCAATTCCATGGTGATGCCTACGAGTATTTCCAAAATAGCGCGCTCAATGCCGCGAATTTTGGTTTTGTCAGTCAACCTACCATTCCCTATCTCCGCTACGACCAATTTGGTGGGTCCGTCGGTGGTCCCGTCATTCACAAAAAGATGTTTTTCTTTTTCAACTACGACCAGATCGTCGATAACGCAGCTGCCAGCAACGTCACGAACAGCGTGCCCACGGCGGCGGTTATGGGCGGCGACTTTACCGGCGAGCGAACGATCTACGACCCGACCACGCAGACGATCGGGCATGATGCTCAAGGCAATCCCTATCCGATCCGGCAGTCGTTCCAAAGCGAGTATGGAAGCAACATGATTCCAACCTCGCTGATCGACTCAGTTGCCAACAAATTCCAGCAATTTTACCCAACACCCACCAACCACCTGGCCGGCGGTAAGTTTATTACGGGCAGCACCGGCCCTGAAGGCGAAACCCAGAACAACTTTTACTCTTCTGTTCCCAATTCCAACCCGAACCGGGCTTACTTCGGGCGGCTGGATTACGATATAACACCGAACAATCGTTTGACTATGTCTGACATGGAAAACGACACGCCGGCCATCTATCCGAGCGCAGTCACTGCCTGTCCTGTCGGCTGCGAGGGAGGCGATGTCGATACGACGAACACGCAGATTACTGACGTCTGGAACATCAGCACACGCACCATCAACGAAGCCCGCATGGGTTTCATGTTTTCGGGAAGCTTCTATGAGGACCTGGCTCTCGGCCATAACTACCCGACCGATCTCGGATGGCAGTTTGCAAAGGCAAACACGATCCCTGGAGTGGACCTCACAAATACAGATCCTTACGCGAACATCGCGCCAGCTGCAAATTCGGCTTATAAATCCATGACGTTCGATCCGTCGGATGTGCTCACGATGATCAGAGGCCGTCATATCCTGCACTTTGGTGGCGAACTCCTCTTCTACCGCGATGATTCTAGCGCCTGGGGCAATACCAATGCGGGAACCCTGCAATTTTCCGGAGCTTATACTCAGCAATGGACAGTTAATCCGGCCACGGGTATTGCGGCTCCAGATACGTCGACCGGCCTTGAATACGCTGACTTCCTTCTCGGATATGCACAGAGTTGGAGTGCGGCCGTCACACCGGAATTTGGCGGTCGATATAAGAGTCCGCAGGCCTTCATCCAGGACGACTACAAAATTCGCCGCAACCTTACACTCAACTTGGGACTTCGTTACCAGATCAACCATGGATGGAATGAAGTTCGCGGGAATATGGCTAGTTTTGATCCGACTATCACCAACCCTGCTACTGGAACCCTGGGCGCCTACTGGTACGGCACAACTCATGCCAACGGTCGTACCTTGCTGCAAGCGAGTCATTACAACATCTGGCTGCCGCGCGTCGGCTTCTCATGGCTGGTCAATCCCAAGACGACGCTGCGTGGCGGCTTCGGCGTGTATTCGCAGTTCATCGACCTCGATAACTATGGAGGGAATAACACGACCTACGGGATGGGAGGCGAGATCAGTTCGGCAGGGTCTGTGGCTGATCAAACCAACGGCATCACGCCTGTAACGCAGCTGGATGGTGCCGGAACGATCTTTGGGACGAGCACGCCTCTCCCATACACCGCAGCTTCCACTGATCCGACAAGATACAACGGCCAGGGTGTCGGTTACATTCAGTATGACCAGCCGGTACCGGAATCGTATCAGTGGAACATCGCTGTCCAGCGCGAGTTGGGAACGGATTACGCAGCACAACTCTCCTATGTCGGAAATCACAGCAACCATGAACTTTTCGTGACCGATCTGAATCAGATTCCAGTCAATGATTGGGGGCCGAATGACGCTGGCGATCGCCCCTACCCGCAATATCAGAGCATCGCTGGCAGCACGAACAACGGAGTATCCAATTACAACTCGCTGCAGGCGTCAGTCACTCGGCGCATGAACTCGGGATTCAGCTTCAACTTCAGTTATGTATGGTCCCATTTCCTCGATGACCAGGATTCGACGGGCAGGGGCGGATGGGGTGGCACTGGGTACTATCAGATTGCCAACGATCCGGCAGCGGCTTACAGCAACGCCAATTTCGATGTGCGTAATGCCGTGAAAGGATACGCGGTCTACGCACTCCCGTTCGGTGAGGGAAAGATGTTCCTAAATCACAATAACATCTTGGATCTTCTATTTGGGGGATGGCAGCTTTCCGGAACGCTGCTTCTTGAGTCCGGCAGTCCGTTCACTGTATTTGGTACACAGAACACCTATGCGCTTGCCGGTTACGCCTTCCCCAACCGCGTGGCAGGTGTAAGTACTCGGCCGTCGACTCGCTCCGCGCGTTGCGAGACGGGCTCAGGTGCGCAGACGGGGTGCATCAACGAGTGGTACAACCCCGCCGCCTTCTCAAGGCCCGCAGACGGTACCCTCGGCGACGTGAGAAGGAATAGTCTCTATGGTCCCGGAATCGATGAGGTCAATCTCGCCGGGGGCAAGAGCTTTGCGCTTCCAAAGGAAGGGATGAGTCTGCAATTCAAGGCTGAGGCGGTCAATGCCTTCAACCATGCGAGCTTTGCGCTTCCCACAGGTGTACTGCCGGGCAATCCACCGGTGGGCGGCGCCTACAGCTGGAACAACACGCAGCAGATCAACGGTGTGACGGTTGGCGGGCGAACCGTACAGCTTCGTGCCCGGCTTACGTTCTGACCTGCTACTCCTTTTCGTGCTTCACGATGAGGCGGTGACTTGTTCACCGCCTCTTTCATGCGGCTGCGGAAACGACAACGGTGCCGGCAGAAAATCCTCTAATCTCGATTTCAACTGATCGAGCACTGCAGGCTTCAATCACATACATAAACAAGGAGAGGTGTTGTGAAATTGACGAGGAGGAAATTTCTGAGCACAGGCTCCGCGGCCGTGGGCGCCGCGGCTGTCGCTCCAAAAGCGTTGGCTGGGGTGCTGCATTCGGACTCCATGGCCGCTGAACTTGATACGAATTGCGACGTGAACGCAGCTAGCGGGATCATGGGCAAGGCTGTTCCGGTGCAGATCCACATCACCGCCGGCGAGCCAGTGCATTGGATGAAAGGTGGAATCGGCGCGTCGTTCCATGCGGTCGCCGCGGAACTGCCGCACAACAAGATCACCGGCTACACCTGGGCCGGCAGCGAGTGGGGCGGTAACCCGGACCCTGGCGACGAGAAACACTGGGATGCTCTTTTCCAGCATGCCGAGTGGCTGGGGCTGAACTGGTGTCGAGTAGAGCTCGAGCAGCGGATCTACGAGCCCGGGAAACGCTCATTCGACTGGGACAACGCCGAGATGCGGACGCTCTATCGCATTCTCGACTGGGCCGAGCGGCGTAACGTGGATGTCTTCCTGCAGCAGATGTGGGCGGATGTGGCGTGGAATGCCTATCCCGGCAATGCCGATGACCCCATCAGACGGTTACGAAGCGCTCCGCGGTCGCTCGACGAGTGGGCTTACGGACTGGGAGAGCTGGTGCAGCACCTCATGCGCGACAAAGGTTACACGTGTATTCGCTGGGTATGCGTGTGCAATGAGCCGGGTTGGGACCGTTTTTCGTGGTGGCAGGATGCGGAGATGAAGGCCATGCCCATCACGCCGGGCATCAAGGCCGCACGAGAGGAATTCGACCGGCGCGGACTGACCGTGCCCATATCCGGACCCGACTGGCTCGACCTGCCGGAGCTCGATCCCTCGAAGATCGACTTTGACGCCTACATTGGCGCCTACGATCTTCACTCCTACACTGCCGTTTTCGACTCGATGGGAGCAAGCGGCTACACGCTCGCAGAAGCTGAAAAGCGCTTGAACGCCTGGTCCAAGTGGGCACACGAGCGGAATAAGCCGCTCTTTCTCTCTGAGTTCGGCACATTCGCTTATGGATTTGGCAGCGACGACCCGGCTCCGGCCTGCTATATGTCGGGGCTAAAGAATGCGTCGCTGGTAGTGCGTGGCATCAACGCCGGCGTGGACGGCTTCAACCGCTGGAGCTTTTCCAATCGGGGCGACCTGGATGGGCAATGGCAACTGGTGCGTACTTGGAACGTCGACGAGAATAAACTGCTCGACACATTTGTGCCCCAGCCCAACGCTTACTATCAGTTCGCCATGCTTTCGCGGTTCCTTCCCAAGCACTCCGGCGCGCTGGCTACACAAGTTGAGGCTCCGTATCGCGGGGAAGATCGCAAGCTGGTGGCTACAGCCCTGCGAACGCCAAAAGGCAATACGACGATTCTTGTGGTCAATGAAAGCTATCGCGCAGCCGACGTGAACATCGAGTTGGAAGGCTTGGCAGAGCCACTCCGCCTGCAACGATACTCGCTGACCAAAGCCGACGAAGACAAGATGTATGTCGACCTGCGGCCTGGGTGCAACCTCAGCGTGACCCATAACCTCAACGATCACATCCCGCCGTTAAGCATCGTCGTCTACTCGACCTACAATCTTGGCCCAGCGGACCCAGGAATGATAACAGAGTAGAATCCGCACAGGAAAATCGGGTAGTGGGTCAGTTTGAAATCGTGCTAGATTTTAAGCAATAGAAAAGCCCGGATGCCAGTCCGGGCCTTTGGTCTGCCTCATGCGATTCAGATCATAGCATGAGGTGTGTATGACCACTAAGAAAATCTCTTCAGACTTTCAAAGCACTGTGACTGCCGTGCAAAAGGCAATTGCATCGCTAAAGAACCCAGACCAAAAAGACGCTGTTCTCCGGGCATGTTTGTCTCTTAACGCTCCAGAATATCGAGCGTGGCTTAGCTGCGATCCGAAACCGTTTTGAGAATGGTTTCCCATACATCTTCAAAACCTTTGTTCATGCCCGCTTGATGGCTCTCCTTGCGGAATAGGTGTTCCGCACTGCTACCCAAGGCGGCAATGTAGGCGAGCAGGATTTCTTTCGCAAATAGTCTCTCCGTCGGACTAGCGTCGATCATTGGCATCTTCCCTCCTGAGGATATGTGGGGGAGTGCCGAGAATTATAGCTTTATCGCCTATGCCAGAGCCCGCTTTTTGTAGGGACCGCGCTTCTTTGGCTGCGGCTCGGGGAGTAGCGCAACCAACTCTTCTACTCCCCAAACGTGATCAGTCAAGCCAGCTTGAAATGCTGGTGTGAGGCGCAGCGTTTGATGAACGCGACAGAAGTTATAGAAGGCAAAATACAGCGAGATTGCAGCCGCGTGATTATCGATCTTCTTTGAGAATCCGTTTGTCAGTCGCGTGAACCTGCGCATTGACATGCGCATCGTGAGGTTCTGACGCTCAACATGTGACGTGCTCACATGCTCATAGTCCGGATTGCCGATGACCGTTTTCATATCGCAACCAATGCACTTGGCAGGGCTGTAGCGCGCTTCTGGGGTGTCATTCGAAGCTCCGTAAATCTTGTGCAATTGCGCGTAGTGAACCTCATCCCCAAATGCCATCTCAATCGCTGCTAGATAAGGCTTGTGCGCGTCTGTAGTGATCTGAGGCCGTCCGATTACGCGCTGGCGAATGTCCCACACAAAATCCGTTGCCCAGCCAGTATCACGCCCTCCAACCAAATACGAGATGCATAGCTTGGTTTCAGCATCAAGCGCGGTCCAGGTCCAAACATCTCCCCATCCTGCGGCCTTCTGGTCTGCTGATGCGTTCTTCTGCTTTGCTCCGACAAACGACCAGATTTCATCGCACTGAATGCGGCGCGTCTTGAGATGGCGCACCGTGCGGTCATGAAGATCGGCGCACACATTCCCCATGTCCAGCAGCAGCGAAACGATTGTGTTTTTCGCAATGCCAGTCAAGCGTTCGGTTCCACGGATACTCATACCTTCGCAGAGGCATTTAACCACTTGAACCTTTTGGAATGTGCTCAGACAATTCATACTGACCAAATTATGCTTGATATTAAGGAATGTGTCAATCTAAATCTCTGCCAGAATTTCCACAGCAATTTATTTGAAAAGGGGGAATGGATTAAGTATATTGAATACACCAACCCGTCCTGCAAGTTTTCGGACCTTAAGGATTGGGAAGGTGTTGGTAACCGACCTCAGGAGGTCAGATATGGTACGGAAAATACCCTATCGCGCTGCGGGAGGCAGCTAACTACCTGAGTGGCTGGGGTCGTACTAAGGATACGATCCCGACCACCAGTATAAGGCTGGAGGGAGATCATGGCAACGGACTATCGTGAAGTTTTACAAGAATTGCGCGCCGAGGAAAAGCGCCTGGAAGATGAACTCGATGCAATTCGGTCAATGATTCCGGGGGCCGAATTGATGGCAAAGAGACAATCCGCTCGCATTGTGGAACCGTCTCCGGTTGCTCCCAGAGCGCCATTGAGGGTGTCACCTTACGCGGGCATGGGAATCAAGCAAGCGATAATTCACTTGCTGGTGTCTCGTACGGCACCCGTTATGCCTGCGGAGATTACCCGTTTGCTGTTAGATGGTGGAGTGCAGACGCGCTCTAACGATTTCGCGGGCAGTGTCAGTTCAACACTGACGCAGATGCGCCAAGAGGGTATTATCGACCGCGCGGAAGAGGGATGGGTGATTCGGCATCGCCCAGATCCGAACGGGAACCCACCGATTAACGTAGCTGCTACTGATCCGGTGTGGATTCAGATTTCCAACGCTTTGCGGCAGCCTTCTTTGCAATAGCTATTCTTCGCTCTTCAGTGAGCACAGCAGCCCGTGCGTGGCCTCTCTTGGCCGCTACGGGCTTTTCCTTTTTCTCTAATGGCCTTCCATCCATGTGCTCGCCTATGGCTTGCTCAACCACCCTAAAGGCGTTCACTGCGAAATCGTGTTCGGCCTTCTTTGGCATACCTCAAGTGTGAAGCATTCGCCGCAACGTCGCAACCAGGGCAAAATTCAAACTGACCCACTACCGAAAATCGGCACTCACAGACATTCATAGGATTGTTGCGCTCGGTGAACATCGGCTTTGGACGATGACTGGTTCTTGCCGATGGCCGAGCAACTACCCGGACGTGCTTGTTAATCACGAACTGCTCGGCGTAGCGCCTCCAGGTAGCTATAGCCCCAGATCGTGTCCGGCAGGAGCACGCCGTCCTCGGTCCACTCGTTCCATGCGCCAATGTAAATCCGTCTTTGGCCGTTCTGCTCCGCTGCAAAATGCCGCGCCGCGCGTAACAGCCGTTCAAACTGGTCGGGTGAGCGGTTGATCGCTACGCATGCGTATTCGCCGAAGCGGGGACTGTCATCCCAACCCACTGAGCAAGTCGGGAAGAACGGCACCTCGACCACGCCTCGCTTGTTCTTCCACGACGCAATGGCCTCGACCGCACCCACCCCATAGGGAATGCGCGAGCCGGGTGGCTTTGCGCCATACGTCCAGCCCATCGTGCCATACACTACGGCGCTGTCGAATCCCAGGTCTCGTAGCTTCTGTTGCCGCGCATCCCACCCATTGCATACCTGCAGGTGCAGCCGGAAGCCGTGTTTCTGCGCACGCGTGCGCATCGTATCGAGCGCGCGCTTGAGCCCGTCCTCGCCTCCCATCTCCTGTATCACTTTGTTCGGATCGAAGATGCCAAAGACGTGGGCTTCATCGAACTTCAGATAATTCGGCTCGCTGAAGTAGTGCTCTGCGCAGTAGTCGCACACACGCTCGAAATCCGCAAGCGAATGCGTCTGCGGTAAAAGCACCGCAGCATCCTCTGGCGAACGCGCAGGGTATACATTCTTCCAATCGTGGTTCGCCCACATGATGCCGAACCGCAGCTTGTCCCTGTTGTAGGCTTTCAGCAGCCCGCGTTCCAACTGCTCCTGGTAGAACTGTACGCCGTCATGCCAGTACCAATCGATCATCCATGCGTCCACACCGTAGGTCGCGGCCAGTTCCACTTCCTGCGCCGCCCACTTCGGGTCTGACTCGTCGTAATAGCCCCACAATGGATAGTGGGGCATGGTATGACCTGGAAACAAAGGGCGCGCATTCCGCAGCGTATCGAACTCTGTCCAGCCCTTGCCGAAGTGCGCTTCCATGTAGGGCGAGACGTGCCAGCTTGGAAAATTGAACGCCACGACTTCCACTTGTGGGCGCTTTAATTCCGTGGTTCCGAGTGCTTCGTGAAGCTGCTGCTCGCTGAAGTACCCCGCTTCGGCGGCTTCCCCGATCAGCGCGTCTGGGCGCAGCGTATGCGGAACGTCCGTACCTTTCGGCGATTCTGCCGGTACGGTGTTGGAGACAAATAGAGTACCCGCGCCTGCGGCCAGGGCCGCAGCCATAAGTTCCCGTCTGTTCATCCGCAACACACCTCGCGCACCAACCCGAAGCATTTGCCTCGAGGCCCGTGTCTAAAATGCATCGATTCACGCAAAAGTATAGTCGATTTTTATCTTTTACTGCTAAAGATATGCTCGATTTATATAAAATGGATCAACACAAACATCAGCTGCTCCCGTCTGTTTTAGTTCCCGCTTCCAACGGCCGCTTCCAGGGATAGATCAGTGAGCACTGCTGTGCTTGTGAGTGCTGAATGGAGATCTACCGACATGTCGAGTTTTCGCGCAACGGGGCGGTTGAGCCGGAGCAGTCTGATGGTCGTGATTGCAATGTCCATTTTCATGGCCCTCTATCCAATCGAGCTGATTGCGCAGAAATCGCCGGCAAATGTCGTCTCGTCTTCGTCAGAATCAAAACCGGCGTTTCGCCGTCCGTGGGCAAATCGGGCCCTGTCTCCCGAGCGGCGGGCTGAGCTTCTGCTGAAAGAAATGACGCTGGACGAGAAGATCACGATGGTGCATGGTGCGGCGCCATGCGTTGAGGATTGGACTCCGCAGTGCCGGCAGCCGGTTAAGGGATACATCGGTTATGTGCCTCCCAATCGGCGTCTCGGGATTCCTGCGCTGACGCTGGCGGACGGGCGAGCGGCAGTTGGGAACGGTGCACACGATATTACCTTGCTGCCGGCGCCGATTGCCGCCGCGTCCTCCTGGGATGTTGGTTTGATGAATACCTTCGGACGGGTACTGGGGCGGGAGCAATGGATCAAGGGAACAAACGTGGCGCTGGCGCCCTCTATCGACGTGGTGCGTGTGCCTGCGTGGGGACGAACCTTTGAAAGCTATGGCGAGGATCCGTACTTCAACAGCCGGATGGCGGTTGCCGAAATCAAGGGCATTCAAAGCCAGGGCCCCATTGCAGATGCCAACATGTACGTAACCATGAATCAGGAGGACAACCGCTTTAAGGAGGACTCACGCGTGGACGAAAGGACGCTCCACGAGATCTATCTTCCTCCATTCGCAGCTGCCGTCCGGGATGCGCATGTGGGCACCTTCATGTGCGCGTATGTTAGGACAAACGGGGTGTACTCCTGCGAAAGTGATTATCTGCTCAACGAAGTCCTGAGAAAACAGCTCAGATTCGATGGCTGGGTGATGAGCGATTGGGGTGCGACTCACTCTACTGTGGAGTCTGTCGATCATGGCCTAGATCAAGAGATGCCTGATGGTGGCTTCCTTGGGGATAAGCTAAAGGCGGCAGTGGAGAATGGGCAGGTCAGCATGGAGGTCCTTGATTCGCATGTACTTCATATCCTTGTGCCCATGTTCCAACATGGCTTGTTTGACCAGCCGAATAGGGGCTCATGGAGCGCGAATGCTCGTAGTCCGGAGCACGATATGTTCTCCCGGAAAGTTGCAGAAGAGGGCACGGTTTTGCTGAAGAATGACCGCGGAATTTTGCCGTTGAGCGAAAGCGTGGAAATTGCCGTCATCGGGGCAGCAGGCTCCGCGCGGCCGAAGATCGAGGGCGGAGGCAGCTCCCAGGCGAACGCTCCCTATGTCATCAGTCCGCTGGAAGGGATTCGCAAGCGGCTCGGCGAAGGCGGAACTACGAAGGTGTCGTTCGCGGACGGAAGCAGTCTGAGTGAATCTGCAGCAGTCGCCCGCAAAGCCGGCGTGGCGATTGTCTTCGCAAACACGGAAGAGACCGAAGGCACCGATCGTCCTAATCTCGAACTGCCAGGGAACCAGGATGCACTGATTGAAGCCGTTGCCGCAGTGAACCGGAACACGATTGTTGTTCTGGATACGGGAGGACCGGTTCTCATGCCTTGGCTCGATCTCGTAGCGGGAGTCATTGAGGCCTGGTACCCTGGGCAGGAGGACGGGAATGCAATCGCCGCCATCTTATATGGAGATGTGAATCCGTCGGCGAAGTTACCGCTGACGTTTCCGCGAAGTGCAGAGGCAATACCCACAGCGAGCAAGGAACAGTGGCCCGGCGTGGACGGACGTTCCATTTACAGTGAAGGCTTGAATGTGGGCTATCGCTGGTACGATGCTACGAACACTCAGCCGCTATTCCCGTTCGGATTCGGCTTGTCTTACACCACCTTTTCGCTCAGCCGTCTCGCAATCGAGCCTGAGGGGCCAACTCGAGGCGTGGCGGCCAGCTCAGGAAGTTTTGTGGTGCATGTAGATGTCACGAATACCGGAGCTCGCAAAGGCGCTGAAGTTGTCCAGGTTTATGTCGCTCACCCCGCAGCAGACGGCGAACCGCCGCACCAGTTGCGCTCTTTCGCAAAGGTTCAACTGAGGCCAGGCGAGACGAAGATCGCAACGATGATCTTGGATCCGGAGTCCTTTATGACGTATGACCCGGATGCTCATAAGTGGGTCCGCCGGGCTGGAACCTACGGGGTTCTAGTAGGAACGTCATCACGCGATCTTCCCCTCATGAGAGCAGTTACAATCCGATAAGGTTATGACGGAGCGTATCAACAAACAAAGCGACCGGCCGGCGGTTATCTTGAAGGAGTTGCGCCAGGCAGGCTCCGTTTCAGTGGAGAATCTGAGCGAATCGTTGAACGTCTCGCTCGCCACGGTGCGCCGTGATCTGCAGGAACTCCAGGACAAGGGACTCCTGCGGCGAACCCATGGTGGCGCAATTCCCATCGAGCCGCTTTTTTATGAGGCATTTCGGAATGACCGCTCGTTTCAGGATCAGGTGGAGAGTTTCGCAGAAGAAAAGAGACGAATCGCGCTGGCTGCATCCGAATTGATTTCCCCTGGCGAGACAATCGCCCTGACCGCCGGAACAACCACGACTGAGGTGATTCGCAGCTTACGCCCGCTTGGCGGCATTACTGTCGTTACAAATACTGTGAATGTGGCCATGGAGCTGAGCAAACGAAAGGACGTCCAAGTATTTGTGACGGGGGGCCATCTGCGTGGCGACTGGTTCTCCCTGGTCGGCGCGGAAGCAGTAGCATCGATGAGTGGTGTGTGCGTTGATGTGCTTTTTCTTGGAGTCAACGGCATCGATGCCGAGCGCGGACTTACCTGCATCAATGCGGATGAGGTTGAGATCAACCGTGCCATGGTCAGACAGGCAAAACGGAAGATCGCCGTAGCTGATCACAGTAAACTGGGTATCGCGACGAAGTGGGTAATATGCCCTGCAACGGCCATCGACCTGCTGATAACCGACAGCGGCGCAACAGACAAGATGATCGCACCATTTCTTAAAAAGGGAATCAAGGTCCGTCGCGCCTGACTACGGAAGGAATGCCGACCAGAGATCTGCGACGCGCTGGGGATCCGACACGAACATCACCGAATCCGGATTATCCAGGAATTGACGATAGATGCTTCGGGTTGAATCCAGGCCTAGCTCCGGATAGGTACGTGCCTTTCGCTGCTCAAGTACAGATGAACTGTAGTTTGCATTCGGCTGCCATTCGATGGCACCGGAATCGGTGAGTATCGGGAACCATGCCAGCCCGCGATGAGCCCGGACTCCTGTGTAGTCGAATCCATACTGTCGGTCACACCAAGCGCCAAACGACATTCGATAATCCGGGTCGGCATTGATGACACAATGGGCCCAGCCCGGTGGCACGACAACTTTGTCCCCCGCATGCGCTGTGACGGCAACACAGCGGCCGGGATTATCCTCTGCGCGCTCCTGCGCGTATATGATCGCAGTACCGCTCCAGATTTCGAAGATTTCCGGCGGAGACCAGCCGCTATGTTGCGCAAGAGCGTGAACGTGGCCCTGCGAGCGAACGGGCTCTGTGCCCAGCCTGCCTGACGCGTAAACCAGCGCGCCGAAGAGCAGCATGCGCTCCTGGAGCACGGCGCGATCCCGAATGCGTCCGACATCCATGGCAATGCCGTAGACGGGATCTGGCCCGCTGCAATTGGGATCCAACAAACTGGGCCTGATCGCGTCGAGCCGGCGCATCTCCGGTTTGGGCCCGAATACCTCGTGACCATACTCAAAGGTAAGATTGTCTTCGCAAATGCGAAGCGAAAGTTCCGGGTCATATTCCAGTTGCAAAGACATCGTTTATCTCACTTCCTGACATAGGCTTTGATCGTCGCCATCGGTTTGTCGCATTGAAATGCAGAACGGGATCGCACACGTTCATGATCATCCGGAGAGATTGTCACTTCGGGATGTTGCTGAAGAGCGAGTTCATTCGTCAAAAGGTGGACTCCGCGAGCGAGAGTGCTCCGAGCAGCGCTGCGTCCGAACCGAGCAGAGCAGTTCGCAATGGAACCGAGCGCCCAGGAGTCCAGGCATGAGCATTCACATATTTCTGCAAGCGGGGCAGTATATCCGCAGACCGCTTCATTACCGATCCACCGAATACCACGACCTCGGGGTCATATGCGTGTATGAGCGACACGGCCAGAACTGACCAGACGCGCACACAGTGTTCCAGCGTCGCGGCCGCCGCTTGATCACCTGCTTCTATTGCTTTAAATAGGTCAGCAAAACCGATGTTCTTCCTGCCGCCAAGCAACCCGTCCACTCCGCCAGATCGCTCGCGGTAGATTTCGCCGAGAGTGGACGTTGAAGCCTCAGCTTCGGCACAACCGCGATTGCCGCACGAACAAAGACGTCCGTTCATCACAACAGGCAGATGTCCGCCAATCGTACCGGCAAGGCCGTGTTGGCTCTCAAGCAACCGTCCGTCGAGCAGAGCAGCGCCCCCGATACCACTGCCCAAAGTAACCATCACGGCGTCCCGGAAATCGCGCGCGGCGCCGAAGCGGTGTTCGCCCAGAAGAGCGAGCCGCGCATCGTTCTCCAGCAGAAACGGAATTTCCAGCCTCCGCTCGAACCACGCCTTCAAATCGAGCTCGGTTGCGTCATCAAACTTTCCATTCGTGGCGAGTACGCGCTTCTCCCGCGCGTTGACTATGCCGCAAAATCCAAGTACGAGGGCCGCACACGCACGCTTCGCGGTGTACGTACCCTTCAACAGTTCCTCGAGCGTATCGCCCAGTGCCGGCAACAGTGAACTGAGCCCACAGGCGCCGTCGGCCCGCAAATTGCGTTGGGCAACTATGCTGCCTGAGCGCACCACCGCGCAGGCGGCATGGGAGCCCCCCAGATCAATTGCCAATGCCGTCA
>JASIJX010000325.1 GCA_030049955.1 Acidobacteriaceae bacterium | reverse complement strand
GCCATTGTCACGTGTAATGACAATTCGCGCGTTTGTGACGAACGCGAGGCCGCCGTCATAGGGGATAGCTGCCCTTATGCTTTCGCTCATAACGATTCTAGGCGGCGGACTTGTCCCGGAGCGGTGGATGGGATTCGCACACAATAGCGAAGCAATCCTCTGCCAAATTCTCAAGCGCGAAATCGCAGTAATGCTCCCCAACGCGAACGTGCATATCCTGCAGCGTCCTCAGTTCATAATCTGCGTGGAAGAGGGACACCCGCCATTCCGAGGTTTTGCTGTACTCCACCCCGCAATTCTCCACCGGCATAAACAGCCGCGCTGGTGGAGCAGGTTCGATGGGCCCGTACCCGCGAACATACATTTTCATGGCCTCGATTGTATGCTCGTTTCGGTACCGTCCCCTTTACTCTGTAGGTCCGCTCCACGCATTTGCGCTTGATGGCGTCCCTATGCCAATTAACTCCTTGGCAAAAAATGCTCTTCCGAAGAGGCGCGCAGCCGCTCGGCCGCGCTTTCCGGCGTGATGTCGCGCTGCGGCATGCAAAGCATTTCAAAACCAACCATGAACTTCCGCACTGTAGCCGAGCGCAGCAGCGGCGGATAATAGTGCGCGTGAAAATGCCACTCCGGATGCGGCTCGCCATCGGTCGGCGACTGGTGAAAGCCCATTGTGTACGGAAAGCTGGTGGTAAACAGATTGTCGAAGCGCGTGGTCATGCGCTTGAGCGCGTCGGCCAGCCCGTCCCGCTCGTCGTCAGAAAACTCCGGCATGGCTCCGCAATGGCGACGGCTTACAAGCATCACCTCAAACGGCCACACTGCCCACCACGGCACCAGCGCGGTGAAGTGCTGGTTTTCAAAAATAATGCGCTCGCCTGCGGCGCGCTCGGCCTCGACATAGTCGCAGAGCAGGCAGCGGCCGGTGCGCGCCAGGTGTTCGCGCTGCGCGGCGGTTTCGGCAGCCGGCTCGTCGGGCACAAAATCCGTCGCCCAGATCTGTCCGTGCGGGTGCGGGTTGCTCGCTCCCATCATCGCCCCGCGGTTCTCGAAGATCTCCACGTGCTTGATCCAGCCCAGACCGGCCAGTTCCTCGTATTGCTCGACCCATGCGTCGACGACCGGGCGAATTTCGCTGCGGGTCATGCGCGCCAGCGTCAGGCTGTGGTCGGGATGAAAGCAGAGGACCTTGCACAGTCCGCGCGCCGCCTCTCCCACGAGCAGCGGCGACACTGAAGGCTCGCTGATCGCCGGCGCCTCCGGCAACAGGGCCGAGTAATCGTTTACAAAGGAGAAAATCCTTGTGTACTGCGGATTGACCGCCCCACCCGCGCGCTTGTTGCCCGGGCACAGATAACACTCCGGATCGTATGCCGGACCCGCGGCTGCAGCCGTCTGCCCCACTTCCCCCTGCCAAGGCCGCTGCGTGCGGTGCGGCGAAACCAAGACCCATGACCGGCGCAAGGGATTCCACCGCCGGTGCGGGTACTGCCAGTTTGTGCTCATGCTTGCTCCTCGCATGATTGTAAAAGGCGGACCACGCGACGCGTGCAAGCGCGAACTGCGGCAAAGCAGTTGAACTCGAAGCAGATTGCCAAGGGTGGGCCGTCTGTCGAGCCTCAGCCGTTGCAATAAAAAATGCTGCCAATACCGTTACCAAGGATCGAGGGTACCCTTATCTGGATTGCCGGCAGAGCCACTCCGAGGTTCTACCATAGAAAGGGCGCAGTCTGGCTGCGCCGGGAGACCCGCCAGATGCTTTCCCCCGAGCAAATTGTCGCGCTGCAGGACCAGCGCACCCGCGAGTGGCACTACACCGAGCCCGATCCCACGGAGTTGGCCTTTGACGCCGCAGAGGCTGCCTCTACGGAGCATACTGCAGGCGGGCAGCAGGAATTCCTGCTCACGGTCGCCCGCCAGCACCGCGCCAACTTTGAGCTCTGGCACATTGAAGATGAAGCCCGAGCGCCCGGCGCTACGGACAAAGAAGTCGCCGACGTGAAGCGGCGCATTGACCGCACCAACCAGCGCCGCAATGACCTGGCCGAAGAGCTGGACGAAAGGTTGATTGACTGGCTTGCGACCCGCTCGCTTCCCCGCCCCGAGGCGCCGCTTCACTCCGAGTCACCGGGACTGGCGATCGACCGGCTCTCGATCCTGGCGCTGAAGATCTACCACACCCGCGAAGAGGCAACGCGCCACGACGCTCCCGAAGGCCATGTCGAGCGCAACTGCCGCCGATTGGAGATACTGGAAGAGCAGCGTGCTGACCTTACCCGGTGCCTGGACACGTTATGGAATGAGACGCTGGCCGGGACGCGGCGTTTCAAGATGTACCGGCAGCTAAAGATGTATAACGACCCGTCGCTGAATCCGGCGATCTATAGCGGCGGGCAAACGAAAATCTAGTCCGGCGGGATGAAAACCAGGCCAGAAAAGCGGCGCCCGGCGATCGCGAGTTGACGCCGGAAAGAGTTATGCGTATAAAGTTGGCCTAAGCAGCGCTTGCTGGTATCTGTGCCGGTGGTTGATTCCAGCCGCACACGGTACCGGGCGCAATGAACACGGCAGAGAGAATGATGCAAGACTCGCGCACCACGGCCATCGGCCGCAAAAAGACCACTTCCATCGCCCAAAAGGGCAATGGAAACGCCTTTACCGGCCCTGCCTTCCAGCATTACCAGGCAGCCGTACAACTGTTGCAGCAGGGCAAGTACGACAAGGCCCTGGCGGCGCTGGAAAAGCTGCTGCCCGACGCTCCACCCGAGTTGAAGGAGCGGGTGCGGATGTATATCGTCACCTGCCAGCGCCAAATCGGCAAGGCCGAATTGGCCTTCGAAACTCCCGAAGAGCATTACGACTACGCCATCTCGCAGCTCAACACCGGCTATTACGAGGAGGCGCGGGAGCAGTTCAACCTGATCCTCGAGCGGCACCCGAACGCCGACTACGCCTATTACGGCCTGGCAGTCCTCGATGCGATCACCGGCCGCGTGCAGGAGTGCCTGAACAATCTGTCGCAGGCCATCGAGATGAATCCCAAGAACCGCCTGCAGGCCCGCGTCGACAACGACTTCCAGAGCATGGCCGACGATCCGCGCTTTACGGAGCTGTTGTATCCTGAGATACCGTAAGGCGCGCATCTCTTGGATTCCAAAATTCCTTCGCACGGCCAAACCTCACGAGACTTGTCTCCGCGCACTGCAAGCCCGGCCGAAACAGAATCAGCTTTAAGCACAGTCGTGGCATGTCCGCTGCGCGTGGTCGCCCTGGGCGGCGGCACGGGCTTGTCGACGCTTCTGCGCGGCCTGCGCCGCCACGTCGTCGCGCCGGGCATCGATCCGGCTCCGGCGCAGATCTCCGACCTTGCCGCCGTGGTTACCGTCACCGATGACGGCGGCTCGTCGGGCCGGCTGCGGCGCGGCTTCAACATGCTGCCGCCCGGCGACCTGCGCAACTGCATGGTCGCTTTGAGCGAGGAAGAAGACCTGCTGGTCAAGCTCTTCAGCCATCGCTTCAAGGCAGGCGGCGCGCTCAAAGGCCACAACTTCGGCAACCTGTTCGTCGCCGCGCTCACCGAGGTTACGGGCGACTTTGCCCTGGCCATCCAGCTTGCCTCAAAGATTCTCTCGACGCGCGGCAGCATCTATCCGGCAACCACGGCGAACACCACGCTCGTCGCCTACATGGATGACGGCTCACAGGTGCGCGGCGAAACCAACATCACGGCCAGCAAGCGGCGCATCGTAGAGCTGACGCTCGACCCGCCCGACCCGGTACCGCTGCCGGAAACGCTCCAGGCCATTAACCAGGCCGATCTGATCACCGTGGGGCCCGGCTCGCTCTACACTTCGCTTATCACCAACCTGCTCATCGAAGGCGTCTCGGCGGCGCTGGGCAATGCGCGCGGCCTGCGCGTCTACATCTGCAACCTGATGACCCAGGCCAACGAGAGCCTCGGCCTCACCGCGTCCGAGCACATCGAGCGCATCTACGATCATGCGCATGCACGCATCTTCGACTACGCCATCGTGAACACGGCGCCATTTTCCGAGGAGACTATCAAGCGCTACGCCGCCGAGACCGCGGCACCGATCGTTGCTGATATCGCCCGCATCGAGAAGCTGGGCGTCAAGTGCATCGCCGGAGATTTCGCGAGCGAAGAGAATGTGGTTCGCCACGCAACCGGCCGCCTTGCCAGCGCGCTACTGGAGTTGGGGCGATCGGCTGCAGGCCGCGGCTGAGTTAAGAGACTGCTGAGCAGAAGTCCCGCTACAATGATCAGTCAATGCGCTGGCCCGATGTTCAATGGC
>JASIJX010000324.1 GCA_030049955.1 Acidobacteriaceae bacterium | reverse complement strand
CGGTCCTTGTAGGCGCGTTCCAGCAGCTCCAGCGCGGCGCGGTTCCGGTCGGTTACGCTTTCATGGCCGCCTGCGTAGAAGGCTTTGAGCGGCGCGTTCAATTGGTCCGCCAGATTCCAGGTTCTGCAATTCGAATTCGGATCGTCGCGCAGTGCCGAAGGAGGGAGTGACGCTCCCGGAATATGGTTTGGATTGCTTGGATCAAGACTGTTGCGGATTTCAACGAGCAGAATGCGAAGCATGGGCGCCGGAGACTTCGGCCCGCCCTTCATCGCCTTTGAGCCGTCAAGCGCGGCTCGCAAAAACTCGATGGCCGAGACAGTCCCGTCGTTATCGTAATAGCCGCCATCGACGAAGTGAGCGCTTCTTTCTTCCGGAGGGCGAGGAAACGCGGCTGCCGAGGAAACATAGGGGAACGCAGCCGATAGCTGCGCGGCCGTAGCCAGCGGCAGATCGGCGTAGCCTGGCTTGCCCGAGGGCTTGAGCTCGCTGCTGCCGAACACATCTAGGAACGACTCAGCCGGCTGCGGCACGAGTGCGTTGTTGTCGTGCTTCTCGACCCGGTAATTGGCCAGCAGAAAGCGCCTGCCGCCTTCAACCGTGGTGGTATTCATCGTGAAGGCCGGAAATGGGTGATCGCCCTGAACCGGATTGAAGGCTGCGAGCGTGAGCTGCTGGCTGCGGTCAGGATTCTGCGCCTCGTCAGTATTCAACTGTGCATGCGGAATGTGCATGCGGCTTCCCCGCGGTTGGCAGAATGAGTCATTCAGGTTGCGCTCGAAGCCGCGCCGCAGCGCCCACGTGCGGTCTTTGCCCAGGGGGCCTTCGCCCAGGTCATCAATTCCGGAAGAAGGCGTCCAGAAATATGGGATCAGTGGAATCACCGCCTTCGGCACGTCGTGGTAGACGATTCCCCAACCGACAGCCTCCAGGCTCGAGCACTTGGCCTCGTCGACCATGCGGTCCCACTCGGGCTGTTGGCCATGGGCCGCAGCGTTCAGCTCGCGCAAGTAGGTGTACAAGCCGGCGCTTCCGCCCGATACCGTGCTCATGAGCAGAACATGGTTGTGGAAAGAATTGTTGGGGTCTTTCCCGAAGTCTTTCTCGAGGTCCCGGAGCACTGCCGCCGTCCAGGCCGCGGCATGAATTCCGCCGCCGGTGGAGGTGACGATGATGAACGTGTGCACCGGCCGGGCGACGCTCTGTCCGGGCGGGTCGGCTGCATCTCGAACGGCTGCATCTCGAACGGCTGCATTTTGCCCGGCTGCGTTCAAGGCCTGCGCATTATCGAGCGCGATGCGCGCGTCGAGGATTTCGCCGGGTGTGGAAACCTGAGGCTTGTTGCGTGTCAGCACGATCGAGAAATAATGCTCTTCCTGCGCACCCGTCCAATTAAAGTGCCGCGGCACAAACAGTATCAGCAGAAAAAGCGTGAGCACAGGAATGCGGAAGCGGTCAGCATAGAAGGCGAAGCCGCCGAATCCCCATGCGAACGAGGTGGCGAGGATGAGCGTCAGCGCAAGGATCGGAAACCGCTCAGCATCGCTGCTGTAATACAGGTACGGAATTGCAGCGGTAAAGCCGAGGATCAGCACGCCAAGTCCAACCTTCCAGATGTTCAGGTCTCTCTTGCGGGCATCGAAATGTCCGGGCTCTTCGCCGTCCTTCGGCTCCAGCCTGGCAATCGCCAGCACAGCGACAATCACTGCGCCCGCGAGCACCGCAGCCAGCCAGGCTATTACGGACCAGAGTTTAACTGGCACCGGCGCGACTAGAGGCCACAGAACCGCGTATAGCCCGAAGACATTGCACGCCGCCAGTACCGCGAAATACTGCCCTTCAAACAGCGAACCCTCCGGCCACTTATAACCCAGGCGGGGAAACACCTTCCCGATCCACCGGGTGGAGATCAGTATCTCTGCATCCTCAATCACGTCTCCGAACTTTTGCTTCCCATCGCCCGAGCTCAGGAAGAGCCAGCTCCGCGGGAACAGCAAGGTCCGCGCTACCGCGATGCTTCCCAGACACATCGTGGTTGCCGCGCTGATCGACCGGCGCCATGTGAGGTAATAGAGCGCCGTGACCGCGTACCAGAAGCAGAAGGCCAGGCCAACTCCGCTGGCAAAGCCCAGGATCATCCGGCGAAGATCGACGCCTTCATTCCAGCCATTGTGGAAGAAGTACAAAAAGAGGATCAGAGTGTTGAGCTGCGACGCAACCGGAGCTACCCACTCGTAGCGCGCCTTGCCGTTCACCAGCAACCAGCGCAATCCGCTGGGCGGGCTCTCGTTGAACCGTTCCTCGCCGTTGATGGCCACAATGCGTGCCTGCATCAGCGCAACAAAGCTCGATGCGACCAGGAAGAATGAGACGCAGAGGTACTGCCCTTCAGTCACCGGCGTAACGATGCCGCTGACAATCGAGCGCAGATTGCCTGGCAAGTCGGCCCAACACAAAAGCAGCGGGAAGAACCACAGCAAGATGCTGAAGCGCAGGAAATAGAGATAACGCAGCCACTTCGGGGCTTCCAACATGAAGGGCTGCACAACATGCTCATCGAAAGCCTGCCATATTGCATGCAACAGCTCCTTTTCGGCAGTTTGCTGCTGTTGAGTGCCTGGCGGCTGGGCGGGAGTCGACATAATCTGCCTCCTCGCAGAATGGATCGTGGATGCCATCGCGGCCCGGGCGCCAGCTCCGAATATCAATCCGAATGGGCAGGCGCAGAGTTTTGCTGATTGCTCTTTCAGCAAACTGGGGAAAGCGGCCCGGCGCTTCTGCAGGCGAGAATGAGGACCCTGTTTTGGAGACGACAATCAGCATAGCGCGAATCCATAAGCCGTCAAGTAGAATCCAAGTGTTCCCGTCATGATTGCTCACCTGCGCGGCAAACTCATTCACAAGCAGCCCGGCCAGGCCATCGTCGAGGCCGCGGGCGTCGGCTACGACGTCGCCATCTCCGTTCCCACATTCACTGCGCTGCCCTCAGTCGGCGCAGAAACGGCTCTGCACATCCATACGCAGGTGAGCGAGGACCAGATCGCGCTCTATGGCTTTCTCGAGAGCGAGGAGAAGCGGCTCTTTGAGCGGCTCATCACGGTGAGCGCCGTGGGGCCAAAGCTGGCCATCAAGATTCTCAGCGGCCTAAACCCGGAACGCGTCGTACAAGCCATTCGCGGACAGGACCACGCGCAGCTCGTGCGCATTCCCGGCGTGGGCAAAAAGCTCGCCGAGCGCCTCGTCGTCGAGCTCAAGGACAAGCTCGAAGATTTCGCCGTCGCGCCTGTGCACGCTGGTCCGCATGGAGCGGCCGTCAATGACGTGCTCTCGGCGCTCATCAATCTCGGCTACCAGCGGCCCGCTGCGGAGAAGGCCATCGAGCAGGCCATCGCGAAGGATGAGGCGCTCGCCGGGGATTTCGATGGACTGTTTCGTGGCGCGCTGAAGGTGATCCGGTAGACTTCTTTCCATGGCGACAAAACAGAAACCCGCGCCGACAGCAGCCGTTCCTTACTTTCGCCCCGAGGCGCTTACTTTCCTGCGCAACTTGAAGCGGCATAATGACCGCGATTGGTTCCAGCCACGCAAAGCGCAGTTCGAAGCGGAGCTGAAGGAGCCGATGTTGGCCATCATCCGCAAAGTGATGGACGCGATGATGGACTTTGCACCGCAGTTCGTGCGGCAGCCGGAGAAATGCCTGTTCCGCATCTATCGCGACACGCGCTTCTCTGCCGACAAGCGGCCCTACAAAACGCATGTTGCCGCATGGTGGTCGCATCAGGGGCTTGAGAAAACCTCCGGCGCGGGCTATTACTTCCACGTCAGCGGCAGCGAAGTGGTGATCGCGGCCGGCGCTTACATGCCGGAGAAAGACCAGCTCGCGCAGATTCGCCACTGGCTACTCGACAAT
>JASIJX010000323.1 GCA_030049955.1 Acidobacteriaceae bacterium | reverse complement strand
AAGGACTTCAAGCTGAACACGCAGTGCTCGGCCGGCAACGGCTATTTTCTGCAATCGACGGCCGAGGGTTTTGGCATGAAGGTGGAGGAGTTTGCCGATATCGCATTTTCGGCCAAGTCGATGCCCTCGTTCGGCTACGGCTGCGCCGTCTTCATGCAGTCCGACATTGTGAACTTCCAGCGGCAGGGATGGCGCTCGGAGGAGATACTGGCCGGCCTGGCCGATGTACTGCCGAAGAACGTCTTCCTCTACGTCGCCAGCATTCCCAATCTTGCCGCGCTCGGATCGCGCTTCGTGCTGCAGGGCGGCACGCAGAACAACTTGGCAGTTGTAAAGGCCGAGGTGGATTTCATTCGCTCCAGCTTCCGCGCTAACGGCCGGGAGCCGGAGATCATCGTCCACGAACACTGTGGCGAGTCAGGCGCGATCGGCGCCGCACAGGAGGCGTTGCGGCTTTGGATGCATGGCCGGGAGACGACATTCATCGGCCTCGATGCGGTGCGCAGTATCCGCTACCGGACCACACGCAATGAAGAAACGCGCTGCTATTTCTGTAAGAACAACTGCCTGCGCACGTTTATCGATGTGGACGTAAGCGGCCGTGCGGCGGAGGACGCTGCACCGATGGTGGCGGCAGTCGTGGAAGACCGCGCTGAAACGGTCGAGGAGGTGGGCGCGGCGGTTTCGAAGTTACCAAGCCTCGAAGAGATTCAGGCCAATCTGCCTGCTGCGCAACACGGCTCATCGTGTGGCACAGAGCACGAGCATGGGGCCGGAGGCGGATGTGGATGCGGTTCATCGAGCAATTCATTCCGCGCGAAGGCCGAGCCGCTGGTGCAGATACTGGCTGCTCCCGGAGCGAAGAAGACCGTCGAGATTCCCAAGCCTTCGCCCGAGTTTCAGCCGCGCAAGACCAAGGTGCCGCTGCGTGTGGGCGAACAGCGACTGATCATCGCCACCTGCGAAAAAGGAGCGGTCGAAGATCTCGATGACATGAAAGGCATCAAGGCCGATATCGACAAGATCAAGGCTGCGAACCCTAACTTTGTGGACATTGCTGCTCGCGAGGTTTTCCGTCTGCGCGATGTCGATGTGGTCGCTGATCCCATCGCGAACACGAAAGGCTTGTTCGTTTCTAAGGCCGTCAAAGAACGTGCTGCGTTGATGGAACGGCGCAAGGACTTCCGCATCGGCATTCCGCGTCTGCTGAATACTTACAGCTACGCACCGCTGTTCAATGCGTACTTTGCCAGCCTTGGCATTCGCGGCGAGAACATTGTCTACTCCGACTACACCACGCCCGAATTGTATCGCGCGGGAGCCAGCCGTGGCGCTGTTGATCCCTGCTATCCGTCGAAGATTGGCATAGCACATGTGTATAATCTGCTGGCGGCCAAGCACAGCAAGAAGCCGCTCCACGCCATTTGGTTTCCGATGTACGATGTGCTGCACACGCATCTGGTGAACCTGACCGGTTCGAATGCATGCCCGACTGTGACGGCAACTCCAAACGCAGTAAAGGCAGCCTTCACCAAGGAGAGCGACCTGTTTGCCGAGAACGGCATCGTTTATCTCGATCCGATCTTGAATCTGCAGGACCGCCGAATCTGCTCCGACCAGATGTACAAGGCGTGGGCGCCGATCCTCGGGCTGTCGCGCGAAGAGAGCGATCGTGCACTCGAGTGCGGCTTCCGTGCGCTCGCCGAGTGCGAGGCGGACATTCGTCGCCAGGCGCGGGCCACGCTCGATCAGCTCGAACGCGAAGACCGCATCGGCATCGTTATGCTGGGGCGCGTTTATCATCACGATCCGGGACTGAACCACGAGATCATGGAGGAGTTCCAGAAGCTCGGCTACCCAGTCTTTTCGCAGAGCACACTGCCGCTCGATCAAGACCTGCTGGAACGGCTGTTCGGCGACGAGGTGCGTGCCGGCCTCATTACGCATCCGCTCGATATCAGCGACGTATGGAAGAATCGCTACTCAACCAGCACAAATCACAAGATATGGGCTGCGAAGTTTACCGCACGACATCCCAATCTTGTCGCGCTCGAGGTTTCGAGTTTTAAGTGCGGGCACGATGCGCCGATTTACGGCGTGATTGAGGGCATCATTGAGCAGTCAGGGACGCCCTACTTCTCATTCAAGGACCTCGACGAGAATAAGCCTTCCGGTTCGATCCGTATCCGCGTGGAAACGATCGATTACTTCCTGCGCCGCTATCGGGAAGATATCATCGAACGCCGGCAGAAGGAAAAAGAGATCGAAGACCGGCTCGCGGCCTTTCGCCGCTCGCTCGAAAAGGAAGAGCTGGATCCGTGCGAAATGGCAATGGCTGGCGACTGAGCTGTTTCTGAGCTGTGAAAACAGGGAGGCCAACGTTGCCGATATCAGGTTTTCGGTCACTTTGCGGGCTGCTGCTCGTGATCGTCTGCGGGCTGACGTCCGAGGCGCAGGCTCCTCCGGCCGCACGGCAGCCAGTCACCGAGCAGGCATCGGTCTCAGCTATCACCGCCACAGAAGTTGTGCAGCAGCTAGTGACCTGCAATGCCAGACGCGCAGAGCAGCTTAGCTATTACGTCTCGCGGCGCCGTTACCATCTTGAATATCGTGGTTTTCCCACCTCAATGGAGGCGACTATTGAGGCTGAGATTACTTACGACGCTCCGTCCAAAACCTACCGTGTGTTGTCCGAATCGGGGTCGCGCACACTTATCAATCACGTGCTTCTTCGGCTGCTCGCCAGCGAGCAGCAGGCTGCGGACAATCCGCGCGAGAACGCTTTGACACCGGAAAATTATCTCTTCACGCTGCTTGGCACCGCGGTCGAGAGTGGCCGCAAGCTCTACATCCTACAGGTCGACCCCAGGGAGCCGCGGAAGTTCCTTTATCGCGGCAAAGCCTGGGTAGACGGGGAGGACTATGCTGTTGTGCGCGTCGAAGCACAGCCGGCGGAAAATCCCTCGTTCTGGATTCGGGATACACAGATCCGGCACATTTATGAGAAGCAGGGTAATTACTGGCTGCCAAAGCAGAATGTCAGCATTACGAAAGTCCGGATGGGCGGCACGGCAACGCTCACTATCGACTATGAGAACTATAATTATGATCGAGCTGGGGAATCGGTCCAGGAATCGGTCCAGCAGCCTTCACGGTTCGCGCAGGCTCAGAAGTGATCGAGCCTGCGTAGTACCGTGCAGGAATAATCGGTCCGTACAGAGGGGAGACTTTCATGCCAGTTGCAGAAAGAACTTCGACAGAGCAGTACCTAGGCGCCGCAACGGATTCTCTACTTAACTTCAGCAATCCCAAGATTCCCAGGGAACGTCTCCATCTTCCCGGGCCTGATTTCGTGGATCGGATCTTTACGGCCACTGACCGGAACCCACGAGTGCTTGCCAATCTGCAGCGCATGTTTGCGCACGGGCGGCTTGCTCACACCGGATATCTCTCTATTCTGCCCGTCGATCAGGGCGTGGAGCACTCAGCCGGCGCCAGTTTCGCCAAGAATCCTGACTACTTCGACGCCGAAAACATTGTAAAGCTGGCCGTTGAGGGCGGATGTAACGCGGTCGCATCCACCTTTGGCGTGCTCGGCATGGTGGCGCGCAAGTACGCGCATCATATTCCTTTCATCGTCAAGATCAATCACAACGAGCTGCTCACTTATCCCAACAAGTTTGAGCAGATTCTCTTCGGCACGGTGAAAGAAGCCTATGATATGGGCGCTGCGGCGGTGGGCGCTACCATCTACTTCGGCTCCGATGACGCGTCGCGCCAGATTGTCGAGATCGCGCAGTGCTTCGCCCATGCGCATGAGCTGGGCATGGCTACTGTGCTGTGGTGCTACCTGCGAAACTCCGCGTTCAAGAAAGACAAGGACTATCATCTCTCCGCTGATCTTACCGGCCAAGCGAATCACCTGGGCGTGACAATACAGGCCGACATCATTAAGCAGAAGCTGCCGGAGAACAATGGCGGATATTTGGCTCTCAACACTGGCGACTCCTCTTATGGCAAGTTGGACAAGCGCATTTACAGCGAGCTGACGAGCGACCATCCGATCGACCTGTGCCGCTACCAGGTGGCGAATTGCTATATGGGCCGGGCGGGGTTGATCAACAGCGGCGGCGCGTCGGGCGCGAATGACTTTGCGGAGGCAGTTACCACCGCGGTGATTAATAAGCGCGCCGGCGGCATGGGTCTGATCTCCGGACGCAAGGCGTTCCAGCGGCCCATGAGCGAAGGCATCCAGCTGCTGCATGCCATCCAGGATGTCTATGCGGATCGTAGCATCACGGTCGCTTAGAGCGCGGACATTAGGATACCGCTCAGGCCGGCAAGGCGCGGGGTAAGCCTGCGCCTTTGCTCGGCGCCTATCTGGATTACTACTATCGCGAACAATCCGGCGTGCATAAACTCCTTTTCCGCTTGTTTTATGAAGCGAATGTCGCTGTCCGAATATGTCATCAACTATTGAAGTTAGAACCGTCCTACCAGGGAAGTAGCCAATGAAGAAACGTTCGCTTGGCCAGCACGGTCCTGAGGTTCCAGTCATTTGCCTGGGAGGCAACGTCTACGGCTGGACGGTTTCCGAGCCCGATAGCTTCCATCAGCTCGACCGCGCAGTCGCAGCCGGACTCACATTTATTGACACTGCCGATGTCTACTCGACCTGGGTTCCCGGGCACAAGGGCGGCGAGTCGGAAACCATACTCGGCAAATGGTTCGCTCGGAGTGGCCGCCGCAAGGATGTCTTCCTTGCCACAAAGGCCGGCTTCGAGATGGGTGAAGGCAAATCCGGCCTGAGCGCGCGCTATATCGCCCAAGCGGTCGATGACTCACTTCGCCGCCTGCAAACCGACTACATCGATCTCTACCAGGCGCACACCGATGACACTAAAATACCGCTTGAAGAAACGCTCGAAACTTTCGACAAGCTGATCAAGGCGGGCAAAGTCCGGTTCATTGGCGCCTCCAATTACTCCGGCACGCGGCTGGCCGAAGCTTTGGAAACGAGCCGCAGAAATAGTCTCGCCAGCTACATCTCTCTGCAGCCGCATTACAACCTGATGGAGCGGCAAACATTCGAGAACGATCTCCTTCCTGTAGCGCAGAAGTATGGCCTTGGAGTCATTCCGTACTTTTCGCTGGCCGCAGGATTTCTTACCGGCAAGTATCGCCGCGGCCGGGATGTCTCTGGCGCGGCGCGCGGTGGCATGGTGCAGAAATACCTGAACGATCGCGGATTTGCCGTGGCCGATGCCGTTGTTCAGGTCGCTCAGGCGCACAACTCTACCCCGGCCGCGGTTGCGTTAGCGTGGTTGCTTGCGCAGCCTGGTATTACAGCGCCTATCGCCAGCGCCACAAGCGACCATCAGCTTGATGGACTGATCGCCGCAGCCGACCTCAAGCTCGATGCAGGAAGTATTCGCCAGTTGAACGAAATCAGCGCGACGCCGAGCACCTGAAGGTCCATTCGGAACTTTTCCGCCAGAGGGCGAGGAAACTTCGCGGACGCCATTGCTATACTGGCTCGTTCGATCGATTCAGAGCCAAGGACGCGTGTCGATGCGAAAAACCTGTCTTTTGGTTGCCGCGATGGCGGTCATTGCCTCATGCACTGCACAGGCGCAGCGCATTGAGGTGACTCTCCCCACGGCCTCGAAGCCGATCACTGGTCATCTCATTCTTATTTTTGCGAAAACCGACAAGCCTGAGCCGCGCATGCAGCTTACCGAAGACATTTCTTCCGCGCAGGGATTCGGTGTCGACGTCGACGCGCTCAAGCCCGGTACGCCAATCGTGATTGATGCGCATACTTTTGGTTATCCGCGCCGCTCGCTTGCTGATCTCGAAGCCGGCGACTACTATGTGCAGGCTGTTTTCAATGTCTACGAGCAGTTTCACCTGGCTGACGGCAGAATACTGTGGCTGCCGCCGGACATGGGTGAAGGCCAGCACTGGAATTTCAAGCCGGGCAATCTGTACAACAAACCCTTGAGACTGCACTTCGATCCAAAGTCGGATGCGACCATCAGGATCGCGCTCGATCAGGTATTTCCACCCGTCGAAGGCACTGACCGCGACCCGGAGGTGCTGGCGCGGAAAGATCCTGGCGCGAAATGGCTCAAGTACATGCGGTTCCGCAGCGATGTTTTGAGCAAGTTCTGGGGTCGCGACGTGTATCTGGGCGCGTGGATTCTTCTGCCTGACGGATTCGACGAGCACCCAAACGCGAAATATCCGCTGATTGTCTACCAGGACCACTACCATCCCGGGTTCGGTCCGGTGCCATGGGTGACGACGCAGCCCGCAGACAATGCGCCCCAGCGCGAGAAGAACGGCTATCGTTTTTTTCAGGACTGGACGAGCGGACGCCTGCCGCGCGTGATCATGATCTATGTGCAGAACGCCAACCCCTATTACGACGATTCTTACGACGTGGACTCTGCCAACGTCGGTCCATACGGTACCGCGATTAATGACGAACTGATTCCGGCGATTGAGAAGAAGTATCGCGGTATTGGCCAGGGATGGGCACGCGCCACCTTCGGCGGTTCGACCGGCGGATGGGAGGCGCTGGCCACGCAAGTTTTCTATCCGGACATGTATAACGGTGCATACGTTGCCTGTCCGGACCCGGTGGATTTTCACGCCTATCAGAATGTCGATCTTTACAACGACGCGAATGCGTTCTTTCGTCACGGCGATTTCGAAGTGATTCCCACCGCGGCCGACCGTAAGCCGGATGGAACCATCATCGCGCTCACCGGGCTTGAGTACGCATACGAGTTCGTGCTCGGCACGCATGGCCGGTCGACCGAACAGTGGGACATCTGGCAGGCGGTCTTCTCGCCTGTCGGTGCGAATGGTTTTCCCGCAGAGGTTATCGATCCACTGACCGGGACGATTGACAAGAGTGTCGTCGCCTACTGGCATGATCACTACGATCTAACCGCCGTCATGAAGCGCGACTGGTCGACGCTGGGCCCCAAGCTTGAGGGCAAGCTGCACATTACTGTGGGCGACGGCGACACGTACTTCTTGAATAACGCCGTGCACTTACTGCAGGATCAGCTTGATAAAACTCGCAATCCACATTCGGATGCAACATTCCAATATGGTCCGCGGATGCCGCATTGCTACACCGGCGGCCCGGCCGAGTACACGATGCAGCAGAACAATGGCGACTGGGCGCAGCGCATTCTGCCGCAGATGGTGGAACACATGCTGGTCACTGCGCCGGCCGGCGCGGATGTAACCTCGTGGAGGTATTGAGAGCGATCTGCCCAAAGCGGGCAATCACTGGTTCTTACTCAGGCGGCGATAGTAGTCGGCCACCTGCTCCTGATAACCCGCGGGAACCGCATCGGGCTTGCCGGTGCGCGCATCCGTCGCTGCGCCGTCATGCTGCAACTGGAGCTCGAGCTTGTCTACGGAACTGAGCACTTCGCGGTGCATCTGTTCTACCATCGCCGGGTTGCCGGGGAAACGGCTGGGATCGAGGTTCTGCATCTGGCGCGTGAGATCCTCGACTTCTTTGGTCGCCTGCGGATCATCTCCCACCATCTGCTGGAGCTGACGCAGTTGCCGCAACTCCTGCTGGATGCTCCGCTCAGTGTCCGCGGGATTGCCGGAGGCATCGGAAGGGGCGGGTTGCTGCGATCCGCGCGCACGGGGGGTGTTGTTGCCGGTGTCGTAATTTCCCCAGACAGTGCCGCCCCATCCGCCGCCTCCTGCATGTGTATCGCCGCTGTAGCCGTTGCGCACGGCGCTTCCCCGATTGTCGTTCGGACCGCCAGCACGCGTTCCATTTCCCGGTTGACTATTACGGCTGAGCTGCTGATTGTCACTGCCACGCTGCCAACCGCCCTGATCATTCTGGCCCTTATTCTGCCCTAATGCATCTTGATTCTGTCCGGCCTTCCCGATGCGCCCATCCTGAGGAGCGCCAGCCATGGATTCCAGTTCGCTGCGCAAACGCTCCACTTGGTCGAGTGCCGCTGTCTGATCCGGCTGATCAGCACCGCGTTGACCTGGCTTGTCACCTGGCTTTTCCTGCGTCATCGCTTTCTGCGCCTGTAGCAACTGATCGTTCAGCTTCGAGAGCCCGCGCGCAATTTCGCTTTCCGTTCCATTCGAATTCGGATTGATGCCGCTACGCAGCCAATCCGCTGTGCGCTGCACGTGGTTGTCGAGGTCGGCTTCGTCCATCTGCGTCAGGGCATCACGCAGCTTCTTTGCAACGTCCGGCCGATTCGATGCCATCTCCGCCGCGGTATCGCGCATGTTGCGCTGGAGTTTGGAGAGATCGTCAGAAAGCTGCTGCCGGCCGGCGGCTAATTGATCGCGCTCGTGCAAACGCGACATAGCATCGTCCAGGTTGGAGGTCGAGTCCCCGCCGCCGTTCTGGTCGTCGGCCTGCGCCAGTTTGTCAATGCGGCCGGCTTGCGCCCGTTCTTCCTGCGTGAGCCGTCCAGCCTCGCGGGTCAGCGAGTCAAGTTTGCCGGAGGCAAGCTGCTGCTGAGAGCCAGCCAGCAGATCTTGCGCCTCGCGGAGGCGCTCGGCCGCCTGGCGCGCATCCTGCTGTACGTTTCCGTTGCGCTTCATCATCTCTGTTGCCTGAGTTAGCCGGCTCAGCGCTTCCTCGATCCGATGGTCTGAAGACTCTCGTTGCTGCCCGTTCAACCGCTCAGCCTCAGTCTGCTTATTCCGGTTGCGTAGCTCATCGGACTGCGGCGATCCACTTTGCGATCCGCCGCTGCTGCTCCGCGCGGAAGCAGAGTCGTCTAGTGGCGACCCGCTCGCACTTTGCGTGCCCTCGCCGCTCTGCTGGCCAGCATCTTCCTGGTTCGATTGAGAGCCCTCCGACTGGCTCGCGCCCGGCTGATTCTGTTGCTGGTTTTTCGCCATCTGTTCCATCTGGCGCTGTAGTTGTTCGGCTTCGCGGCGCAACATCTCCTGCTGCCACCGCTGCTGGAAACTCTGCTGCGGATCGACCGGCTGGTTGGCAAGGTCTTCCTGCCGCCGCGCCAGTGCGTCGAGCTTCGCCAACGTGTCTTCAAGTTCTTTCTCGTGCTGCTCGGCTGGCGGGGCCGTTTGCGCTGTCTCATACTGGTTCTTTTCTGTATCGAGCTCCAGATCGAAGAGGCTGGCCAGGTCGCGGCCTGCATTGCCACCGCCGCTGCCGCCGCCTCCGCCGCTCTGTCCGAATGCCACTTCGATTTGCCGGAAAGTTGCCTCCGCGCGCAACAGCGCTTGCAGCGCCTTCTGTTCCAGCGGAAGAGCGGCGTTCCACTGCATGTCCTTCAGCTTGTCGGCCGCCGGGCCCATTACTGTCGCTGCGGTCTGCATGTCTTTATCGAAATCAGTGAACTCCTCGTTAGCCTCGGAGATATCACGGCTCTGCATGCGGATGGAGAGCGCGTTCACCTGGTCGCGCAATTTCTGTTGTGCGTCAGAAAGGAATTGCCCCTGCGCGGCATTGTCCTTTGATGTAGCCGTCTTGTCGTTTTGCTGTTTCCATGTCGCGGCAATAAGCTCTTTCTCGCGCTTGGAGATTTCGATTTGGTTGCCTGCACCTCCACCACTACCACCACCCCCGCCGCCTCCGCTCTGCTGCGACTGCGAAAATTCGCGCTCGAATGGGTCAACCTGGATAAAGGAGATGTCGGTCTGTGCTGCGCTGTGTCCGTCGCGCGCTGCGGCGTAAATGGCGATCACGTCGCCGGGAATCAACTTCAGGTCTTCGAGGGCGATCATATGCTTGCCGTCGGCTTCTTTTACACCGGGGTGATCAAGCAGGCTCACGTCGTGGTCGGCTCCGCCGTTTACGGAATAGTGCAAGTGCATGTTATTGAGGCCGAACTCATCGGAGCCCTTCACTTCCACGGTGACTTCCTCGATTGGGCTGGCGCGGTAGTCGCCTGCCGGCCGGTCAATCGCGATCTGCGGAGGCTCTGCCTTGTCAGTGGCGATAAAATAATCCTCCGACAGACGCACCGATTGACCGTCATCCACGCCGGCAACATGATAAGCGCCGTCCTTATCCATGTGGACGACTGCGCGATACACATTGTCTGCGCCCCTCGTGAGCGCTATCGTCTGCCCGTTGTCAATGGCGAGCTGCCCATTCTTGAGCGGCCGATCCATGCGAATCGCGAGCTCCGCATCCGTGCCCTCAATGGCGCGCAGGTCACCCGAGTGCTCCTCCGTCACCAGCTTCATCCCAGTCCAGGTGGGGTAACGATAGGTCACATCGATTTGCTTGACCGATGGCAGATCGACGACCCGCACCTTGTAATGCGGCGAAATCAGCGGGCCAGCGGCGACATAATACTCCACATTCTCCGGCAATCCGGCGAAGACAAACTGGTAGCTCGCTCTGCCGGTTGCATCGGGAATGACCTGCATTGTCACTGGTTCCCAGCCAGCAGCGCTTGCAAAATGCGCAAACAATTGTGCCTTGCCCGGCTGCATCCCAGTCACGTGCGCCTGGATAAGCTGATCGCTGTTGCGGCGGACCGTCACATCGCCCGGGATGACCGAAATCGCGTAGAGTGGAGCGCCACTTTTCTTCGGCCCGGTCCAGATGAGCGCCGCTCCATAACCGATGAAGCCGGGTCCGGCAGCGATCATCCACAGGAGGACAACGATGCAGGCCAGGCCTGCGCCGCCAAGCACGTAAAGCCGATTATTCGGAACCAGCGCAGCGGGCGACGCGCTTCCGGTGCGCTTGAGAGTGTCGGCCGCGAGCAGTTCAAGGAACGGATCGGCGCTTTTCGCTGCGCATTCTGTAAACGTAGTCAGTCGCTGCTGTAAATTTGGTTGAGCGGCCTCGGCGCGCTCGGCGGTGCGGGCACGCGTAAGCCGCACCAGCGGCGCTGCGATTCCAAAAGCGGCAGCGGCTTCGAGTGCGAGCACAATCGCAAGCCGCGCGTAGACGATACCGCGTGCCGGAAAGGCAAAGTGGTTGAGCACCAACACGAGGACAAGCGTGACGACGAGTGCGGTTCCTGTAAAGATGGCAGCGCCGCGTAGCCCCGTGTCCAGGCGCAGCCGCTGTTGAAGCCGTGCAATATAAGAGTGGAGTTCGCTTGAAGGGCTCATGCTTCCTCCCGCTGTGTTCCCATGTAGCGGCCGGCCAGCGCGGCCTCTGCCATTGTGGTCACTAAGGCCAGCAGCATGACGTACCACCAAAGGCTCATCGGCTGCTTCACCTCTTCCGCTATCGCGCTTCGCTGCTGCGATGCTGTGGCCGTACCCGCACCGCTCCAGAGTTGCTGCAGGTCATCTGGCATCGGTGTCAGATCTGATTCGCGCCGGTCAGAGTTAACGCCAATCACTGCATCGTGGCCGTTGGCAAAGCGGATCTGATAGAAGCCGACACGCGTCAGCCGCAGCGATTGAGCGGTGCGACCCTCGCTCAGTGATAGCGGCCGTTTGCCATCAGGATCGATCACTTCGACACTTGCCTGCGTACCGACAGGTCGAGCCGCCGAACGCAATTGCACGTAAGAATCCACGAGGCGTGACCCGCTCAGCAGTTCTGAGCCGGAGAGATATCGCGCTGCTCGGTCGACAAATGCGACGAATACCGGATGCAGCGGAAGATCGTTCGTAAGGTTATCCAATCCGGACGTGAGCAGCAGAAGATGGCCCTCGCCGACCTGTTTGTCCAGCAGGAACGGTGTACCGTCCATAAGCCGTGCGACCACTCGCGCCCGCCCAGGGTCAACTGCTGCGGCGTAGTCGACTTTCACCGTGTCCCAGCCGCCGTTGTCGCGGCCTGGGTGTTCTTCAGCGAGTGCCGGATGGGTGAAGTCCACCTGGCCAATGGTGGTTGCAGCACCGTTGCGCGCATAATCGTGCGGCTTGCTTACGCTCGCGCCCCACAGCGGAATCCGCTCGCGATATGCTGACGATGTGCTCAGAGTGATGAGCACTCCTCCACCTTTGCCGATATATGCTACCAGCGCGTGTTCGAAGATGGAGGGTAGCGATGGCGTGTCGGAAAGCACGACAAAAGCGAACTTGGATGGATCGAAATCTGTGGTTTGCTCGGCCGCAGTTGATTGCACGACGAAACTCGACGGCGCCGCAGCTTCAATCGCAGCGGCAAAGTAAAGCGGCGAGCGTGTGTCGCCGGTGGAGTGAACAAACAAGACCCGCTCGGGATCGGACCGACGTACAGAAAAAACGGAAGCATCGTCGGCTGGCAAGGCATCGCCGCCGTCGATTTGTACCGCACATCGATTGAAACCGTAACCCACATTGAGCGGGGCAAACTCGACCGTGGCGCGGCCGTTCGCAGGGATGTTTACTTTATTCGTTGCCACTACTTTGCCGTTGATTAAGAGTGAAACTTGCTTTACGGCGGCCGGCGTATTAAATCCTGCAATTACCGCAACCACGCGTGACAGCCGCGGGTCCTTAGGGTCGGCCAGCACCGCTGGGGCGTCGACGCTCTCAACCGTCCAGTTGGGCAATGGAGCGCCAGCGGCCACGGAATGCAGAGTGAGCTTTACATTGCCGGGAAGGACCATGTCGGCAAAGTTCGCCGGCATGGCACTGCGTTGCATATCGCTGAACAAGTCGAGATCAATCGCCCCATGCATCGTTTCGGTCATCGCCCTCACCACGCGGCCCAACTCACCGAAGTTTGCCCGGCCATCGCCAGGCTGGATATTGGTGAGCGCGGCCTTTAGCTGCGCATCATCGGTGATCTGCTGCGTCAGCAAAGTAACCTGACTGCCGAGTGCGATGACTTGTGCCTTCTCACCGCGGGATTTTTCGGCAAGCCTCGCCAGTGCCTCTTGTTTTGCTTCCGAAAACCGAGTGCCGGCTTGCATGCTGAAGGAATTGTCGAGCACGATAAGGAGTAATCGGCCTTGCGAGGCAGCGGCGCGGCGGACGAACGGATTGGCGAATGCCAGCACGACAAGCAGCACAAGCGCGCAGCGTAGAGCGAAGAGCACGAAATACTTCAGCTTGCGATGGCGTGTGGAGCTCTGTACACCGCGTTCGAAGAACATTAACGAGCTTACGGGTCTGGGCACAGTGACATGCTTGCGCAGCAAGTGCACAAAGACCGGCACGCCCAGCGCAGCCAGGCCGCCTAGAAACCATGGCGCTAGAAAGCCCATCAATTTTCTGCCTGGCGCAGCGTGAGATATTCACGTAGCGCAGCATCGAGTGGTTGGTTCGTGACGAGAAGCTGGTAATCCATCCCTGCCGCCCTTGATCGCGTCCGAAGTGCATCGATATGCGCATCAACCCTGGCGCGATAGGTTGTCTTCACGTATTCCGGTATAACCTCCATTCTGCTTTCCGTTTCTAGATCGATCAGCACCGCCGAGCTCTTCAGCGTGGGTCGAATCTCCTGCGGGTCGAGAATGTGAAACAGAATCACCTCGTTGCCGTGAAAATGCAGCGGTGCGATGGCGTGGAGAATCGTCTCAGGGTCTTCGTAAAAATCCGAGATAACGACCGCAATGCCGCGACGATGCAGGAAATTCTGGAAGTGGCGCAGCGGCTTGCAGAAATCTGTGCGTGCCTGGGGTTCCGCCCGCTCCAGTCCGGTGAAAAGCCGCGCCAGTTGCCCCGGCCGCGTGGATGGCCGGATATACTCGCGCACCTCGTCGTCGAACACAATCAATCCGGCCGCGTCGCGCTGATTGCGAATGGCGAGGTAGAACAGCGAGGCCGCTATGAAGCGCGCGTAGTCGATCTTCTTTGGCGGACCTGAGGTGTACTGCATCGAGTTGCTCGCATCCAGAAGAATGGTGAGCTGGCTGTTCGTCTCGCCGCGATAACGTTTCAGGTAGCAGCGCTCGGTGCGCGCGTACAGGTTCCAGTCCACGTGGCGCAGGTCGTCGCCCGGCGTGTAGGCGCGGTACTCGGCGAACTCCTGGCTGAATCCGAAGTCGGGAGAACGGTGCAGGCCCGCGACGAAGCCATCCACCACCGTCTTTGCCAGCAGGTCGAGCGAAGAGATGCCGGCCAGAACTTCCGGATCGAGGAACCGCTGCAGCATCAGCTCTCCTTTGGCCGCGGCACGCAGGCGATCAATTGCCGCAGAATCCCGTCGGTATCGATGCCATCCGACTCGGCGTGAAAGTTAAGCAGCACCCGATGGCGAAGCACCGGTGTGAGGACGGAGGTAATGTCGTCATAGGCGACGTGATAGCGCTGGTGCGAGAGAGCGCGGGCCTTGGCCGCCAGCACGACAAACTGCGCTGCCCGCACGCTGGCGCCATAGTTTGCGTATCTTCGGATAAAGTCCGGCGCCCCTTCGCTCTTCGGCCGTGTGGCGCGCACCAGACTGATCACGTAGCGCGAGAGCGTGTCGGCAATCGGCACCATGCGCACCAGTTGCTGGAAATCGAGCAGGTCATCGGCTGTAGTCACGGCTTTCACATCCGTCGTACGCGTGGCCGTGGTGCGGTCGATTACCTTCAGCTCGTCCTCGGCGCTCAGATCGTCGAGGACCGCATTAAACAGGAATCGGTCGAGCTGCGCCTCTGGCAGAGGGTATGTACCTTCGAGTTCGATGGGGTTCTGCGTAGCCAGAACGAAAAACGGCGCAGGCAGGTGGTAGAGATGGCCGCGCACGGTGCACGAATGCTCCTGCATGGCCTCAAGCAGCGCTGACTGCGTTTTGGGAGGAGTGCGGTTGATTTCGTCGGCCAGCAGGATGTTGCCGAAGATGGGGCCTTTGACAAACGTCCACTTGCGATGACCGGTTGCGAGATCTTCTTCGATGATGTCGGTTCCGGTGATGTCGCTGGGCATCAGGTCGGGCGTGAACTGGATGCGGCGGAACTCGAGGCCGAGCGCGTCCGCAATGGTGCGCACCATTAGCGTCTTCGCGGTTCCCGGCATGCCGGTCATCAGGCAATGGCCGCCGACAAAGATAGCGATGAGTATCTGGTCCAGAACTTCTTCCTGGCCAACGATCACCTCGCGCACCTGGTTGAGGATCTCCTGACGCACGGCATGAAAGCGCTCGACGCGCTCCTGCAGCATCGCAGCTTCCTGATTCAATCCGGCAAATGAAACCATGGGGTCCTCTTTCTCAATTTCGTTTTGCGGACGTTTCTTCGAGTTCGAGCAAGAGCTTTTGCGCAGGACGATAGCCGGGAGCCGCTTCGAGCGCAACCAATACACTATCCCGCGCTTTGTCCCGTTGTCCGGCGGCAAAATAGGTTTGCGCCAGGGCAAACTCCGCGCCGGCTTTGTCGACGGGATTCGATGCAACCAGCGCGTTGTATTCGCGGATTGCGCCGTCGAAGTCCTTTTGCGCATAGAGCATTTCGCCCAGGCGCCGATGCAGATCTTCGTCTTTGACGGGATAGATGTAGTTGATGCGCTCGAGCGTGGCGATTGCCTCTGCATTGTTTCCCGCATCCGACTCGAGCGCCGCCAGCCGCTTGAGCGCATCCGGCGACTGGCCGCCGGCATGCTCGTAACTAGCCAGAATCGCCGCCTCGGCTTTGGAATCGCCGCTCGCGCGATCGGCTTCGGCCATCAGCTCGTACACATTCGCGCCGTCCACATACTGCGGATAAAGCGCCAGCACGGCCGGCCCGTCTTGGAGCACGGTCTGGTAGTCTTTGCGCTTCTCGGCTGCGACCAGCTCTCGCAGCCTGGTGCGCCACTCGTCAAAGTGCGCAGCGTCCGCGCCGTATTGCGTGTCGATCCACGCCAGATATTGCCTGTCGAACTCTTCGGGCGCTACACCGAGATTCTGTTGGATCGCCTGAGGCGTGGTGGCCAGCTTGGCGTAGGAGTGAACCATGTCGAGCAGCTTGGCTTCGCCCCATTTCTCTGCGATGAAGTCGCAGATGCTGCCGGCCTGGAAATACGAGACGATTACCTGCGCAGGATAGTCGGGATAGACGAAGCCGCGATCGAGACCGGTGATCGGCAGCAGCTTCTTATCACGGATCGCTACGAGAACGTCCGGCGTGGCGCGATTTTTCCACTCGGCCGAGTGCGCGCCCTCCTCATGAACTGCCAGCCCCTCAGTAAACCACCGCGGCACGCGATGATTGGTCGCCGTTAGGATGAAGACGTGGCTCATCTCGTGCCACAGCGTCGCGCCCCAGTTGAAGTCGCCCGGCCTACGCGCCGAGGGGCTATCCATTGCTACCACTTCGCCGAACGTGACGCCCAGCGCGCCCAGTCCGGGCATGCCTGTGGTGCGCACGGCGAAATCTTCGTGGTTCGGATAGACTTCCACCTGCACGGGACCGGGCAGCGTCATCTGGTATTTCCTGGTGTAGGTAGCGATGATCGCGTGAAGCTCCGGCTGAATATACGGCAAGAGAAGCGCGGATTCCGATTTGCTGAGCTTGATGATGGTCGTATTATCGCGATTCGTGTCGAAATTCCTGTAGCTGTCGAGCAGGCG
>JASIJX010000322.1 GCA_030049955.1 Acidobacteriaceae bacterium | reverse complement strand
GATTCGAAGCCGGCATCGCTGCGCAGTTCGGCGGTGACGGTTGAGGTCATCTGCCACAGCGTTGGCAGCCGCTCGACGGCGAAGAGCTTTTCCGCGCGGACGGTGCCGAAGCGCGCGACGCGACCGAGGTCGTTGCGGATCAGATCGACAATCATCAGGTTTTCGCTGCGATTCTTTTCGTCATTGCGCAGCCAGTCTGCAATTTCCCGGTCTTCCTGCGTGGTGCGGCCGCGCGGCGCGGTGCCTTTCATGGGCCGCGTGGTGATGCGCCGGCCTTCGGCTGATGACGGCATGCCGTCGATGCGGAAGAACAGCTCCGGCGAAAAAGAAAGAATGTGCCGCCCCGGCTGCCAGTGCACAAAGGCGCCGTATTGCGCGGGCTGCTGCGTGCGCAGCAGCTGGTAAAGTGCGGCCGTCGTCTCCGGTACTTTGAGCTGCCACGGCGCCGTGAAGTTGAGCTGGTACACGTCTCCGGCGCGGATCCACTCGTGAATCGCGGCGATGCGGCGGGCGTACTCGGCCTCGGTGAGAGCGAACTCGGCAACGAGCGGGACTGCGGGCTGCTCCGGCGCAACATCAGCCTGGGCGTCGCTATGTTCGAGCGCCGCTTTCAACTTTTCCGGAAGCGCGCCGTTGAATTCGCCTGTTTCGTGGTCGAAGACACAGGCGCGGTCATAGATGCCAAACCAGGCGAGTGGGGCACGTTGATCCGGCTGGCGCTCGCTTGCTTCGCGCACTCGGGCTTTCGGTTCAAAAGCGACGCCGCATTCGTAGCGGAAAAATCCTGCCGCGCATTGGCCTGCGGCGACTGAGCGCTCGATTTCGGCAAAAAGCGCCGGCACCTGGTCCGGGTGCCAGGCGGTGCATACATGCAAAGGAGCCGTGAACAGACGCGTCCACGACTCCTCTGAGCTATCCGATTGTTGAGAGCTGGCGCCCTCGAGCAGCACCGTGCCCGGCTCGGCTTCCACCAGAGCGTAAACGGCTGGCGGAAGGGAGTGCCGGCGGCGAGCGGCCATTGCAGCTACTGCACCGTCAGCACCATGGTGGTGGAGTTGGTGGTCGCGGTAACGCCGTTGGTCGACTGCGCGGTGACGGTCACGGTGTAAGTGCCGGCCGGCGTTGCCGGCGGCAGGCCGGGGCCGTGGTTGTAATAGTAGTACTGCGGATTGCAGCCGGTCATACCGAGCATGGCGACAATGCCCACAAAGGCAACCAGCGCGAGGCGCTGCAGCCAGCGCCTGCGCCGCGCGGCAAAACCGAACCCGCCGAGCCCCAGAACGCCGGGCAGCAACAGCGCCCAGGCGATGGGATTCGCGTTGCGATGCTCCGCAGCAGAAGCTGTCTGCGACTGTGTCGAGATGACCATGAGGCTGGTTGGCGGGCAGGCCGAAGCGGGCGAGCCGGCAGCACAACTCGTTGGAGTGCTCGACTGAATCTCCAGGCTCGTTGGCGCGAATGAGCAGGAGGCCAGGCTCGGTAGTCCCGAGCAGGACAACGTGACGAACATAGGCGCGGTGAGCTACGAATTGTTCACCGGGGTAAGGGTTACCTGTACCGTGCCGCTCTGACCTGCCGTCAGCGTCATGGGCAGCGTAGTTGGCGAAACGGCCGACACACCTACCTGGAAAGCGGGCGTTCCGGCGGTGACTTCAGTTTGGACGTCGCGCGCAACTGACGTGGAGGCCTGATGCGCCGAATCGCCCAGGTACACGGCAGTGAGCGAATTGTCACCGGCCGCGAGCGTGAGTGTGACGGTCGCCTGACCGGAGGCGTTCAGCTGCGTCTGCGCCAGCAGGCGCCCACCGTCTTCAAGATTGACTACACCTGTGCCGGGCTGCCCGTCTGCGCTGGTCACATTCACGACGGCCTGCGACACGCCATTTGCGAGTGGCGTTACCGAGAGTGTCGTCTGGGTGGAAACCGGCTGAGTAGAAACTGCCTGGGCGAATAGCGCCGATGCGGGCACGAGCGCCAGCCCCAGCGCGGTTACAAATTCAAGCCGCAACCAGCGGCATATCAAACTTCTCACTTGCACCTGCTCCAACTCTCCCGAACTACGGCATACGTTCTGCGACACACACCAGCCCATCCGCTCTTTCTTCGGGGTAAAAGGCCATTGTATCCGGCAAGGCTCATTGCGGGCCATTCCACGGACGATCACGTTGAGAGAGCGGGGGGCGCGCGTAGTTACGGGCGATCGAGAAAGTTGCCCAGACTTGAAGCTGGTCCGGGCAGACGCCATCGGATTTCCTGCGTTGAATGGCCGGACAGCAGCCCGGGTTCTTCAAGCGGCTAGAGCGCGGGCTGTTTTTGGCGGTCAGGAGTTTCTCGCTATCACTTACTCGCTTTCCAGTTCATGGCGAAGTTTTACGGGGCCGCCTGTGCCTTGTGCGCAGCGTCGGGTGTCTCGCCGGTTCGAAACTGGCCGGTTTGGCCCCCGAATTGCACCGGGGCCTACCCCCTCATCTGAGAGCATCTATCTGATTCTGCGAGGCTTACGGCGACGGCGCGGCCGTATGTATCTGAACCCCAAGGGTTTGTTATCAGTTATTTTGAAATCAGCGGTTTACGACGATGGACACGCTGTCTGTTTCCCAAATTCTGTGTAGCTCTGCCGCGCGGGTCTGAGGCTTACCCGTGGGCTGATTCTCAGTGTAGGAGAAGCAGGGGTAATTTTCGGCAGAGTTGTGCGGGAAAATAATTGCTGATTTTTCTACGGAATACGACCGGCTGGCGGGGTCCCAGGGGTTGACTTGGCGTGGCGGAGTTTTGGCGGCCCGGAACTTTACACCGCGGCCAGAGCGCGTTGCTCTTCAAAAGTTCGAAATGCACTGGCTATCTGGTTGCCGAAGGGAGCCGGGAATGGGCGAGAATACTGAGCAGAAGAATGGAGAGAGAGACGAAGCGGCGAAAATACACAGGCCATTGTTGGCGTCCCGGCGTTTTGCTGGCTGCGGCTGTATTGACGTTTCTGTCTACGGGCATGCTGGCCGAAGACGGCGCCGGTGCTGGGAAGACCGTGGGAGCGGGAGTGGGCGGCGACCGCAAGCAGCAGAACGTCCATCAGCTTTCGGGCGATTACCCCTCAAAGCCATCGATTGCGCCTACGTGGAGCATTCCGTACGAGCAGCTGGGTCTTGCCGCTCCCGGAGCGCTCTACCTGGGCGAACGGAATGTGCTGGTGTCGCTTGATTTCCTGGGCGAAGACCGGCTGCTGTTCACCTTCCGCGTGCCGGGGCTGCTGCATCGTGAGCCGGGCCAAAGCGAGGAGACTGGAGAACGGTATATTCGCGCCTATGTGCTGAGTTTGCCGAGCGGGACGGTGCAGGCTGAGGCTACGTGGATCGTGCACGACCGCGCGCGTTACCTGTGGGCGCTGGATGACGGCCATTTTTTATTGCGCGACGGCGATCGCCTTCTTGAAGGCGACGCTACGTTGAAGCTGACACCTTTTTTGCAGTTTCCAGGCGCGTTGCTGACGGTGGAGCTCGACCCGGACCAGAAGTTTCTGGTGACCAACTCGCGTGAGCCTGTTTCGGCGCAGAAGCCGGCAGAAGCAGCTGGCAGCGCGGCAACCCCGGCCAGCACTGAAGGCGATGACACGGATGATGCGCATATGACGAAGCAGCTGGCGGCGCCTGAATTTGTAGCGCGGGTGTTGCACCGCGAGTCCGGCGGGGTGTTGCTGGTGGACCGCGTCCACGACCCGGTGCGGCTTCCGCTCAATGAGGACGGTTATCTCGATATTCTGCGCGGCGACCGCAATGAGTGGGATGTGGAGATGAATTACTTCAGTGGCGGTCACAAGATGATGGGGACCGTGCTCTCCACGTGCACGCCGGATCTCGATTTTGTTTTCGAGTCCGTGGTGCTGGCGACTGCCTGCTCCGACATGGGCGACCTGGCGCTGGTAGCACTTAATACCGATGGCGAAAAGCAGTGGACCGATCTGACTCCCGACCGCCAGGTGTGGCCGCTGTTGCGCACTGCTCCCGGCGGGCTGCGGTTTGTGCGCGAAACTTTGTACGTGACGCACGCTGTCGGCGTCTTTGCGCCGCTTGGCGATGACGATATCCGCGGCCAGTGGGTGCAGGTGTTCAATGATGCAAACGGCGAAGTGGCCTTCGAATCGCCGGCTGCGCCTGTCTTCGACGGTGGGGGCAACGTAGCTATTTCTCCGTCCGGCCGTCGCGTGGCTGTGATCAATAATGGCGCAGTTCAGGTGTTTGAGCTGCCGGCGGCGCCGCAGTTGCCAACAAGCGCGGCCGGGCGCTCTCATCCTTAGAGCAA
>JASIJX010000321.1 GCA_030049955.1 Acidobacteriaceae bacterium | reverse complement strand
TCGTGGACGTGCGCGTGGCGGCGCTGGAAGAGCGCACCGCGCGCCGCAAGCCGATTGCGCTCGCGCTTGGCGAAGTGCACCGCATTCTCGGCAAGACGATCGACCTTGAAGGCATTACCGCTGCCGCTGTGGAAAGCGTGCTGACTGGGCTCGGCTGCGGATTGGTGGGAGCAGACAACGCGTGGCAGGTGACGCTGCCAAGCTGGCGGCTCGATCTCGAGCGCGAGATCGACCTCATTGAAGAAGTCGCGCGCGTCTACGGTTACAACCGTTTCGCCAACACGCTGCCAGCCTTCGGCGGCGGAGTCGAAGCTCTGCCCTGGCCGGCGAAAGAAACCGCCGTGCGCAGCGCCATGCTCGCCGCAGGTTTCCACGAGGCAATTGCGAGCACTTTCTGCTCGGCGGTTGAGGCTGCCCTTACGGCGCCGCAGCCCGGCCAGGTTGTGCCACTCGGCAACCCGCTCAGTGAAGAGGCGGGCGTACTGCGGCCGTCGCTGGTTCCCGGCATGCTCGCCATGGTGGCCGGCAACCTGAACCGTGACGTGAGCGACGTGCGCCTGTTCGAAACGGGAACCGTCTTTAGCGGGACCACCGATAAAGTGGAAGAGCGTCCGGCGCTCGCTTTCGGCGCAGCCGGCAGCATGGCGCAGGAAAGCGCACTGCATCCACCGCGGCTCATCGATTTTTACGACGTCAAGGGGGCCGTCGATCAATTGCTCGCGCGCTTCCAGGCGCGTAGCGTCTACTTCGACCGCTTTGGAGCCGAGGCCGGCCTGACGCCCGAGTGGCTGCATCCTTACCGCTCTGCGCGCGTGGTGGCAGATGGGCTCACCGTAGGCTGGTTTGGCCAGCTCCACCCGCGCGAGGCCGCGGCGCGCAAGATCAAGGAGACGTTGCTTCTCGGCGAGATTTACCTCGACCGGTTGTACAAGCTGCATTTGCGCAAGCCGGCGGCGCTGGAAGTCTCGCGCTTCCAGCCTGTGCGCCGCGATTTTTCTTTGGTCCTGTGCGAAAGCACAGCGTGGGAGACGATCGACCAGGCGCTTGCCGCGCTCGGCATTCCTGAGCTCGTCGACTGGCGCGTACGCGAAGTCTTCCACGACGCACGCCTGGGCAAGGGCGAGTATTCGCTGCTGCTCGGCGCCACATTCCAGGCGCCGGACCGCACACTGCGCGATGAGGAGCTCACCAGCTTCCAGGCGCGCGTTATTGAAGCTGTTGGCAAGGCAGGCGCTCGTCTGCGTTCCTGACCACTGGACAAACTGAAATCGGCGCTATACTGCAATCGCGGATTGGCCGCGATTGCGGGCTGGCGCGGAGGAGCACATGGCGGAATCTTTATTAGACTCATTGACAGAGGCTGGATCGCAGCCGCAAGCAGACTCCGGGGCGCAGGCTGCTGGGCCTCAGGCGCTTACCGTGAGCGCCAACGATTTTTCGGCGCTCGAAGAGCGCGTGCTGCGCGCCGTGGCGCTGGTAAAGCGTGAGCGGCAGATGCGGACTGCGGCCGAGGAGCGAGCGGCGCTGGCCGAAGCCCTGTTCGACGAGCAGTCGCAGCGACTCGAAAAGACGGAAGGCGAAGTGGCCGCGCTCCGGGCCGAGCGCGATACCGTCCGGCAACGCGTGGAGCGGCTGCTTTCGCAGCTAGACGCGCTGGAGCTCTGAGGCAGAAGATGGCGCAGCAGAATCGTGAATTCAAGGCCGGATACGTGACGGTGGAGATCTACGATCAGCTCTACCATCTCTCCGGCCAGGACCCTGATCATATCCGCGGGCTGGCTGCGCGGGTAGACGCCAAGATGCGCGCCGTGGCCGCAAATGGCCATACCGCCGATTCGCTGCGCGTAGCGGTGCTGGCCGCGCTCAACCTCGCCGATGAGCTTTCGCAGAGCTCCGCTGCCGATCCGCGCCTGGGCCACGCTCGCGCCTCGAATCTCAGCGGGCTGCTCGACGAGGTGCTCGATGACAAAGTGCTCATGGAAGAACGCACAGCTTCCTAGCCGCCGGCGTCTTCCCAACTTAAATGCAGGGCGCCACTCGTTCCCAAAACAGCGGCCAGGAACCTACCACAGAGTGCATGCGTTCGACAAGACTTGCAATTCCGCGCGCACACACATACTCTCGCAATAGAAACCGGCCTGCAAAGCAGGTGGGTGGTCAACGCTGGTTGAACCAACATTCAATGAACAGGGGCTCGACTCGACTATCGGTTCTGTGTGCAGTGTCCGCCAGTCCGGAATGCCTAACGAACCACGGGGAGCTCCACCGTCTTAGGACGGGTTCACCGGCACACCGCTCACGGCCCCGCGGGCCGGATTTCTGTTTCTCTGCTCCGCAATAGCCTCCCGGTACTTCGACTACCACTAACAGCGCCGCTCCCTGCCGTATCCTGTCTCCGTGCATCCCGTTCTTTTTCACATCGGGCGATTGGTCATTCCGTCGTATGGCGCGCTTTCCGCCATCGGCGTGCTGTGCGGACTGGCCCTGGCGCAGCTTACGGCCCGCACGG
>JASIJX010000320.1 GCA_030049955.1 Acidobacteriaceae bacterium | reverse complement strand
GAAAAGGTGGGCGTAATGGGACTGAGAAAGATTACTGGATACCGTAGAGAAAACGGCCGGGTTGGCGTTCGCAATCACGTCATCATTCTGCCTGTAGACGACATCTCCAACGCCTCCTGCGAGGCAGTGGCTAACAACATCCCTGGCACCATGGCCCTGCCCCACGCCTATGGCCGCCTGCAGTTCGGCGAAGACCTCGATCTCCACTTCCGCACCATGATTGGCACCGGCTCGAATCCCAACGTCGCCGCCGCCATCGTCATCGGCATTGAAGCGGGCTGGACCAAGCGCATAGTCGATGGCATCGCCAAAACCGGCAAGCCTGTCGCCGGTTTCTCGATCGAGGGCAAGGGCGATATCGCGACCATCGCGGAAGCTTCGTACAAGGCGAAGGAATTGCTGCAGTGGGCCTCTGAGCTCCAGCGCACCGAGTGCGACTTCAGCGAACTCTACATCAGCGTGAAGTGCGGCGAGTCCGACACGACGACAGGTCTTGCGAGCTGCCCCACCGTCGGCAACGTGATCGACAAGCACTGTGCCCAAAATGGCACGGCTTCATTTGGCGAAACCTCCGAGCTCACCGGCGCCGAGCACATTGTTGCCGCCAAGGCCGCAAATGAAGAGGTGCGCAAGAACTTCTTCGCCATGTTCGAGGACTACACCAAGCTGGTCTTTGACCAGAAGACCAACGACCTCTCCGAATCGCAGCCGACAAAGGGCAACATCGCCGGCGGCCTGACGACCATCGAAGAAAAGGCGCTTGGCAACGTCGAGAAGCTGGGTAAGAAGACGAAGTTTGTCGGCTGCCTTAAGCCCGCTGAAGCGCCTACGCAAAAGGGCCTTCACTTCATGGATACATCGAGCGCCGCGGCGGAAGCCGTTACGCTATGGGCCGCATCGGGCGCGGTGATCCACCTGTTCCCCACCGGTCAGGGCAACGTCATCGGCAATCCCATTGAGCCGGTCATCAAGCTCACTGGCAATCCCAAGACGGTGAAGACCATGGGCGAGCACATCGACGTGGACGTTTCGCCGATCCTGCAAGGCGAGATGACGCTCGACCAGGCCGGCGAGTTGCTGCTCGACATGATCGCGCGCACTGCCAACGGCCGCCTCACAGCCGCCGAATCGCTTGGCCACAAGGAGTTCGTGATGACCAAGCTCTACCGCAGCGCGTAACGCGGTTGCGCAACAATCGGGTGTCCCACCCTCGGCGCGTCTTTGTTTTTATGCCTGGGTGGGGACCACGTAGTACCGACCAGAAGGACGAACGATGCGGTTCCCGAAACAACAACTTCTTGCGCTGACAGCGCAGCTTGCGCAGGCCTCCGGTATGTCTTCTGCCGATGCGCAGCTCTTTGCCGAAGCGCTTGTCGACGCCGACGTGCATGGCACCTCCACGCACGGCTTGTCGCGACTGAACATTTATCTCAAGCGCATCGAGCTCGGTCTAATCGACCCGCGCGTTGAGTTACGCATCGAACGCAAGCGCGGCGGCACACTCTCGCTCGATGCCGGCAACGGCGTTGGCCAGATACAGGCCGTCAAAGGTCTTGACTTGTTGTTCCCTATGGCGCGCGAGAACGGCGTAGCAGCCGCGACCATCCGCAACTCGCAGCACTTCGGCGCCGTCAGCTATTACTGCAATCGCGCAGCCGAGCAGGGATTCATTCTGATGGCGATGACCAACTGCGAGCCGGCCATGTCGCCCATCGGCGGCTGCGATGCGTTCTTCGGGACCAATCCGATCGCCGCTTCGTTCCCCACCGGCAAAGGCTACCCGGTCAAGATTGATCTTTCGATTTCTGCCATCGCGCGCGGCAACATCATCGCAGCGGCAAAGAAGAACCAGCCCATCCCCCTTGGATGGGCCCTCGACCCCAACGGCAATCCCACCACAGACGCGCAGCAGGCACTGCTCGGCACGGTGCTCACGATGGCTGGTCACAAAGGTTATGCGCTCGCGCTCATGGTTGAGGTGCTGAGTAGCGTGCTTTCCGGTGCTGCCATTGGCCCCGAGATCGGCTCCATGTACAAAAACCTCGACCGCAAGCAAAACGTAGGTCATTTCTTCTGTCTGCTCGACGTCGAGGCATTCATGGATCGCGCCGAGTTCATCAGCCGCATCGATCGCACCATCGACATGCTCAAATCTGGCCGTAAGCTGGCTGGTGTTGATGAAATCCTCGTCCCCGGCGAACGCTCGGCGCGCGTTGCCCAAGAAAACGAGCGGCTGGGAGTGCCCGTCGGCCCGGAAACCTTGAAAGAAATTGAAACCTGGTGCGCGAAATTCAACGTCGCGCTGCCTGTTCAAGAGGAAATGAGCAAGTAGGGTCCCATGAGCGAGATCACGACCGACATTCTTGTTTCTGAAAACATCACTGGCGCGTCGGTTGACGCGCTCAAATCAAAATTCAAGGTTGTCTTTGAGCCGAATCTCTGGAAGGATCAAAGGGCTCTCACCGAGGCCATTGCCGGCGCGCGCACCATCATCGTGCGCAATAACACCAACATCGATGCTGCACTGCTGCGCGCAGCAAGGAACCTCATCGCCGTTGGCCGCGCCGGCGTCGGTCTCGATAACATTGACATGAAGGCCGCGGCCGAACTGGGCATCGTCGTCACCTTCACGCCCGACCAGAACTCCATCAGCGCCGCCGAATTGGCATTCACGTTCATGATGGCGCTCGCCCGCAATATTCCCGCCGCCAGCGCGGACACTTGCGCAGGCAACTGGAACCGCAACCGCTTTATGGGCGGCACTGAGCTCTATAGCAAGACACTCGGCATCATCGGCGCCGGCAAGATTGGATTCCTCACCGCCTCGCGTGCCCGCGCCTTCGGCATGAACATCCTCGCCTACGATCCGTTTCTCAGCGAAGATCACGTTTTCCTGCGCCAGTTGTGCGCTGAGCAGGTCGGGCTCGACGAATTGCTTTCGCGCTCGGACTTCATCTCCTGTCACGTGCCCGCTTCGCCGGCCACAGACGGTATGCTCGACAGCGCCCACCTGCGCAAGATGAAGAAGACAGCCTTTCTCGTCAACACTTCGCGCGGTCGACTGATCGTGGAAGAGGATCTCGTCGATGCGCTCAAGTCCGGCGCCATTGCCGGTGCCGCGCTCGACGTGCGCCGCACCGAGCCGCCGCAGCCAGGCGAGCTCGAAAAACTGCCCAACGTGATCCTCACGCCGCATATCGGCGCCTTCACCAATGAAGCGCAGGAACGCGTCACCCGCACTGTCTGCGCCGATGTAACCCGCCTGCTCGAAGGCCAGCCGTCACTCAATCCGGCCACGCCATTCCGCCAGCCGCAGCGCAAAGC
>JASIJX010000319.1 GCA_030049955.1 Acidobacteriaceae bacterium | reverse complement strand
CGGGTGCTGGAAGGAATGCTAATCGCAGCCTATGCCGTGGGTGCTTCGGAGGGTTATATCTATTTGCGTGCCGAGTATCCGCTGGCGATTAAGCGGCTGAAGACGGCGATTCGCCAGGCAGAGAGGTTTGGTTTTCTGGGGACGAATGTCTGTGGGACGGGATTCAATCTGCACATCGAACTACGGCTGGGCGCTGGAGCCTTTGTCTGCGGTGAAGAAACTGCGCTGATCGCTTCGATTGAAGGCAAGCGCGGTACGCCCCGTCCGCGACCGCCTTATCCTGCGATGGCGGGCCTGCTCGGACAGCCAACGCTGATCAATAACGTGGAAACGTACGCCAATGTACCGCCAATCCTACGCAATGGCGGCGCATGGTACGCACAAATTGGCACGGAAAAGAGTAAGGGGACGAAGGTCTTTGCACTGGCCGGCCGCGTACGCAACACAGGCTTAGTAGAAGTGCCGATGGGAATCAGCTTGCGCGAGATGGTCTTCGAGATCGGTGGAGGTATTCCCGAGGGTAAGACGTTTAAGGCTGTGCAGACTGGCGGCCCCTCGGGCGGCTGCCTGCCAAGCGAGACGCTCGATATGCCGGTCGAGTATGAATCCCTTGCGCAGGCGGGCTCCATTATGGGTTCGGGCGGAATGATCGTGATGGATGAAACCTCGTGTATGGTGGACGTGGCCAAATACTTCATGGATTTCTGCATGACCGAGTCGTGCGGCAAGTGCATCCCGTGCCGCGTAGGCACCTATCAGATGCATCGCATTCTCAGCGCGATTACCGATATGTCCGCGACAGAGCAGGACCTGAAAATGCTGGAAGAGCTTTGTGATTTGGTTAAGCACACGAGCCTCTGCGGACTGGGCCAGTCGGCTCCCAACCCGGTATTAAGTACCCTGAAATACTTTGTTGCGGAATACAAGGCGCACATTCACGACCATAAATGTCCGGCGGGCGTATGCGGAAAGGAAATGTTTGAGAGGGTTGGAGCATGAGTGCGGCAGACGCTGTTAAGACGCTGAAGATCGATGGCCGCGATTGCAGTGCGCGGCCCGAGGAAACCATCCTCGACGTCGCTCGCGAAAATGGCATTTTCATCCCGCGGCTCTGCGAACTGGAAGGGCTCTCGACTGTGGGTGCATGTCGCCTGTGCCTTGTCGAAGTGAAAGCTTCAAACAAACTGCTGCCAGCGTGCGTAACCTCTGTCGACGAAGGAATGGAAATCACAACCAGCTCAGCGCGTTTGCAGAACTATCGCAAAATGATCGTTGAGCTGCTGTTTACCGAAGGTAACCACATTTGCTCGGTCTGCGTTTCGAATGGCCACTGTGAGTTGCAGACGATGGCCCAGACGCTGGGCGTTACGCATGTGCATTTTCCCTATCGCAATCCTAAGAAAGCCGTAGATGCGTCACACGACCGATTCGTGCTCGACCATAACCGGTGTGTTCTTTGCACGCGCTGCGTGCGGGTCTGCGACGAAATCGAGGGCGCGCACACGTGGGATGTGATGGGTCGCGGCATCGATTCGAAGGTCATTACAGACCTGAATCAGCCATGGGGCTCTTCGGAGTCATGCACAAACTGCGGGAAGTGTGTGCAGGTTTGCCCCACGGGCGCGCTCTTCGAAAAAGGCCGGTCAGTCGCCGAGATGGAAAAGCGCCGTCAATTTCTTCCTTATCTCACGTTGATGCGAGGAGAACACGAATGAGCAAGAAGAAACTCGCAACAATATGGCTCGACGGCTGCTCCGGATGCCATATGTCTTTCCTCGACTTGGACGAGCGTCTGATCGAACTGGCAGATAGAGTCGATCTAGTTTATAGCCCTCTGGTTGACGCGAAAGAATTTCCTCTTGACGTGGACATCACTCTGGTTGAGGGCGCTGTGAGCAGCGAGGAAGACTTGCACAAAATTCACGCCGTCCGCGCTCGTACAAAAATTCTGGTTTCACTGGGAGACTGCGCTGTGACGGCGAATGTCCCAGCGATGCGGAATCCGTTTCCGGTGAATACTGTATATGACCGAGCATATCGCGAGAACGCCACACTGATGCAGGGCACGCCGAATGAAGTTGTACCACGATTGCTTCCCTATGCCCGGCCCGTGCATGAAGTGGTGAATGTTGATGTCTTCGTGCCCGGCTGTCCGCCCTCGGCAGACGTGATCCATTACGCGCTGAGCGAACTGCTCGAGGGCAGAGAGCCGGAGCTTAGTGCCAGAACGCGTTTTGGAGCGTGAGAGGGCTATGGCGGAACCCAGAACGATCGTTATTGATCCAGTAACCCGCATCGAGGGCCACTCAAAGATTACTTTGCATCTCGACGAGCACGGCAAGGTCGAGGACGCGCGATTTCATGTGACGCAGTTCCGCGGCTTCGAGAAGTTCTGCGAGGGCCGGCCTTTCTCTGAGATGCCGTCACTGATGGCGCGTATCTGCGGTATCTGCCCAGTGAGTCATCTGATTGCATCGGCCAAAGCATGCGATGCGCTACTTGCCGTCAAGATTCCGCCAACTGCGGAGAAATTGCGTCGCATCATCAATATCGCGCAGGTAGCCCAATCGCATGCGCTCAGTCTTTTTCATCTCTCATCCCCCGATTTGCTGCTGGGCATGGACTCAGATCCTGCGGAAAGCAATCTTTTCGGCGTTATTGCAAAGAATCCACAGTTGGCGCGGGATGGCATCGCTCTGCGAAAGTTTGGCCAGCAGATCATCGAGCGGCTAGGCGGCAAACGGATTCACCCTGCATGGGTTGTACCAGGCGGAGTGAGCGAACCGCTGAGCCCGGAAGATCGCGATGCAATTCTCAAGACAGTCCCTGAGGCTCTCGCCATCGCTATGCGCAGCTTGGAGTGGCTCAAGAGTGTGACTGACAAGTTTCGCGAGGAGGTCAGTGTCTTCGGCAACTTCCCATCGCTGTTCATGAGCATTGTGAAACGAGACGGTGGCCTGACATTCTACGACGGCGAAATCCGCTTTGTGGACGAGACTGGCGAGAAGGTTGCAAGTCAACTCGATCCAGCACGCTACTTCGAGTATCTGGGCGAAAAGGTTGAGCCGTGGAGCTATTTGAAATCCGCGTACTATCTGCCCAGGGGGTTTCCGGACGGTGTCTACCGCGTGGGTCCGCTGGCACGACTGAATGTGTGCAGCCAATGCGGCACTCCGCTCGCAGATCAGGCGCTGTCTGAATTCCGCGAGCGGCAACCGAATGCCGTTGTGAGTTCCTTCTACTATCACCAGGCTCGTCTGGTCGAGATCCTGTATTGCGTAGAGCGGATCGAGCAGTTGCTCGATGATCCGGAAATTCTGTCGAAACATGTTCGCGCCATAGCGAATCCAAACGCTTTAGAAGGCGTAGGTGCAGCCGAAGCACCGCGCGGCACGCTCTTCCATCACTACAAGATTGACGAGCACGGCCTGATTAAGTGGGTAAATCTCATCATCGCCACCGGACAAAACAATCTTGCAATGAACCGGAGTGTGTTGCAGGTAGCGCAGCACTATGTAAACGGTGACAAACTTACGCGCGGCATGTTGAATCGCGTTGAGGCAGTCATTCGTGCCTACGATCCCTGCCTGAGTTGCTCCACGCATGCGCTCGGTCAGATGGCGCTTAAGCTCCAATTAATCGGACCGGACGGGGCAGTGGTGGATGAGATTTGTCGGCCTTGAAGTGAAAGAACCGATGACTCCGCGAATTCTGATCATCGCATATGGAAATCCTCTTTGCAGCGACGACGGAATTGCGTGGCACGCGGTCGATCTTTTGCGTGAAAGATTTTCGCCGGACATGGCCGAAATTATCTGTGTTCATCAGCTCATACCAGAATTGGCCGAGTCCGTGAGCCAAGCCCGAGGAGCAATCTTTATTGACGCAGGACAAATGGGGGAGCCGGGAGAGATCTGTCAGGCGCGCGTGGCTCAAGGGACAGAGGTCTTATTTGGCACACACATGCTGACCCCGGCGCAACTGATGGCGTTAAGCTATGCGCTATATGGAAATAGTCCGGACGCATATGAGGTTTCGGTCACCGGCGAATCGTTTGCACACGGCGAACAGCTTTCACACAAAGTGAAAAGTGCTCTGCCACAATTGATCGAAGTTATCGATCGCGTCGCGCAGCAGATCTGCGGCACGCAGCCATGTTCAAGAACCGCAATCGTGTGACCCGCCAGGCCGAGCTGGACTCCGTACCAATTACGCCGGCTCCGACAATTAATACCTTCATACTCTGTCTCGCATCCATAGAGCCGGGAATAATAAGGGTGCAGGCCGGCCACACTACTGGATCCCAATCTCCGCCAGCACTTTCGGCTTCGACTCTTGGACGGCCAGCAAGTTATGGCAGGCGGCGCAATCTTGAGTGATGCTCTTACCGTCTTTGGACACATGATCGCCGTCATGGCAACGGAAACAGCCGGGGTAATCCTGATGACCGATGTTGTTCGGATGCG
>JASIJX010000318.1 GCA_030049955.1 Acidobacteriaceae bacterium | reverse complement strand
GCGCCCGGCGGGCGTTCTGAATTCGCGCGCAACGATAAAATCAAAACAGAATAAATGCTGAGGGACTGGTACGCGCGCTGGATGTATCGCTGGGAGACCCGGCTGACGACGCGCGATGAGAACCGCGTAGTGCGGCCGCTCGAGTGGGGCTTTGAGTGGATTGTGCCCTTTCTGCGGGAGCATGGGTTCGCGGACGCCATTCCAGCCGCGGGAATTGAGCGCGACCCTGCGGCGGCTGAAGCTGCGATGGTGCGCATCAACCAGATCCTCGTCCGCAACAGCGAAGTGTTTTTCGGCTACGAGCGGCCTGCCGATTTCCGGTTGGAGGAGCGCGCCCCTCAGCTTTTCCCCACCAACGTGCGGCCGGAAACGCTCGCCAAAGATGCGGAGCTGCGCGCGCAGGCGGCCGAGGGAACACTCAAGCCGGCGCAGTTTCTGCGCTTCACCTCGCCGGAGCGCACGCCGTACCCGGAGAACGATCTGGTCAACGCACGATGGTATCCGGCGCCCGCTCATAAAGACCCTGCGCGGCCAAAGCAGGCGATCGTGGTGCTGCCGCAGTGGAACGCCGACGGCTTCAGCCACAACGCGCTTTGCACTCTATTCAACCGCATGGGGATCTCGGCCTTGCGGCTCTCAAAGCCGTACCACGACATTCGCCGGCCGGCAGAACTTGAGCGCTCCGATTACGCGGTGAGCGCCAATATCGGGCGCACGCTTTCAGCCTGCCGGCAGGCGGTCGTCGATATCCGCTGCTGCTTGGACTGGCTGGAAGAGCAGGGATACGAGCAGTTCGGCGTGCTGGGCACAAGCCTTGGCTCCTGCTACGCGTTCCTGGCGAGCGCGCACGATCGGCGGCTGAGGGTGAACGTCTATAATCACGCGTCCACGGCGTTTGGAGATGTAGTGTGGGCGGGGCAAAGCACGCGGCACATCCGCCAGGGGCTCGAAGATGCGGGCCTGACGCAGGAGCGGCTGAGCGCGCTCTGGGCAGCCATCAGCCCGGTGAACTATTACGAGCGGTTCCGCGGACCCGATGCGAACGGCGAGGGCAAGAACGTGCTGGTCATCTACGCGGATTACGACCTTACGTTTCCCAGGAAATACTCGCTCGAAGTGGTCGAAGCCTTTCGCCGCGATAAGGTGAACTTCGAACATCGCGTGCTGCCATGCGGCCACTACACCACCGGCGAAACGCCATACAAGTTCATCGACGGCTGGCACATGGGCTGGTTTGTCTACCGGGCGTTCAAGGCGTTGCGGCAAGAGCGAGCGACGGCAAAACCAGGGCTAAACCAGCTTCGAGACAAGCTTCCAACCGAGGAAGCTCTCGGAAAATGACTGCCCGTCGGCTCGCTCCCTCCTGAAAAACCAGCTTCATCCGACGCCCGGACGAAAGTACGACAACATTTTTACATTTCGGTGACATTGGTCTGACCACATGTCCGTTCCGTGATGGTATTCTTCGCCATGTGGACGCCTCACACGATTTGCCGCGTGATTGACAATCGTTACGTCAATATTGCAGACTAATCCCGCATTAAAACAATCAATTTTCCCTTTAATATTCCCGAAAACTGGGACAAATGCACGCAAAACGAACTGGAGGTAGTGAAGATGACAGAGGGGGTCTGTCGCAGGGTTCATGAGGTAGGACCTCATGCTGAGAGTCAACTACAAGAGGTCGAGTATCTGATGAGAGATCCGGATCGACCTTCGCCAACAGTCCGAAAGATCGGCATCGGCGTAGCAAGCATGCTTGCAATGATCGTGTGCACGCTATTTCTGCTTCCCGCCGGCCTGCACGCGCAAGAATTCCGCGCCACCATCAGCGGCAGCGTGACCGATTCCAGCGGCGCGGTAGTGCCTGGCGCAGCCATTGAAGTCAAGGAGACCAGCACCGGAACCATCAGCAAAACCACCAGCGACGCGGCGGGCCAGTACGTGGTGCCATTTTTGCTTCCCGGTGAGTACACGATTACTGCAAAGGCGGCCGGATTCCAGGTCCTGGAACGCAAGGGCATTACGCTGCAGGCGCAGGAACATCCGATCATTAATCTGGCGCTTCAAGTCGGTGGGACCAGCCAGACGGTCACGGTAACCGCTGCATCGCCGCTGCTGGACCAGGCAAATGCAAACATCGGCGAGGATGTCTCGACTGCCGCCGTTGCCAACCTGCCCCTCAACGGGCGCGCGCCCATGATGCTGGCCGAGCTTTCCGTCGGGGTCGAAACCGAGGCTGCTCCGGAGCAATCGCATCCCTTTGACAACAACAACATGAACTCGTTCAGCATCGGCGGAACGCCGCTGCAAAGCAGCGAAGTTCTAATGGATGGCTCGCCCGACGAAACCATGCTCGGATCGCTGGCCTTCAGCCCGACGCAGGATTCAGTATCGGAAGTTACGGTGCAGCCCTTCGCAACGGATGCCTCCTTCGGTCATACCATCGGCGGCGTCATGAACCAGATCACCAAAGGCGGCACCAACGCGCTGCATGGCAGCGCCTACGAGTTCAGCCAGATTCCCGATCTCTACGCCAACTCGTACTTCAACGACCGGAGCCATACGCCCATTCCGAACACGCACTATAACCAGTACGGTCTCACCGCCGGCGGCCCGGTCTTGATTCCCAAAGTCCTGAATGGCAAGAACAAGCTGTTCTGGTTCTTTGCCTGGGAAGTTCTAGACGACAAGCAACCCGCGACGACTCTGACCACCGTGCCCACCGACGCCGAAAAACAGGGCGACTTTTCGTCGCTGCTGGCCCTGGGCTCGAGTTATGCGCTCTATGAGCCGA
>JASIJX010000317.1 GCA_030049955.1 Acidobacteriaceae bacterium | reverse complement strand
TTTGCTTCGTTATCGCGGTAGAACGGGTCGGGAATGACCTTGTTCGCCAGCAGGTCGAGATGCACATCGCCGGGAACTGTCGCAGGCAGCCATCCCGCATCGCCCGCCTGCGCGGCGCCGGTCACCTGGCGGAACTGCCAGCCATTATTGAGCTGCTGCACCTGATTCTGCGCTGAGCCTCTTTGCGCACGAGCGCTTCCCTGTACCGCTGCCAACGCAACACCCGCCACCAAGGCGACGAAAACCGGTTTCCTCATTCCGGAGCTCCTGACTTTTTGAAAAGGGGCTTTGAGGCACAATTCCACCCGCTGCACAGGCTAACATTACAGGCCGGGCAGGCCGTAGAGAGGGGTTGTTGAGAGGGTTGCGGCAGAAAGAATGGTGACCCCGGGCTGATTCGAACAGCCGACACGCAGTTTAGGAAACTGCTGCTCTATCCATCTGAGCTACGGGGCCATTGGTGTAATCCTACTGCCATTTTCAGTTTACAGCGACTGCTCCGAAAACATCAGCCCTTTTTTCAGTCGCCCAGCCCTCGGCGCGAGTGCGGTCACTGTCAATACTGCCAGTTCACATGGCGAGTTGAGCGCGACCATCATCAAGCGGGGCGTTAGGGCCGATTTCAGAAGCGCAGCCGGCGTCGTGTAACGCCATATGGAATTTGACAAATTGGAGGAAACGGCATGAAGGCGATAGTTTCGGCCTGCGGACTGCTGGTGCTGACGATCGCGACCGCAGCATTTGCGCAGGATGTTAATTACAACTTCGACAAGGATACTGACTTCTCGAAGATCCGGACTTATAAATGGGTAGACATCAAGGGCGCACAGCAGGTGGATGCCATTACCGATAAGCAAATCAAGGCTGCGGTAGACGCCCAATTGACTCAAAAGGGTCTGACAAAGGTAGAGGACGATAACGCAGACGTTTATGTGGGCTATCAAACAGCGGTCGGCCAAGACAAGCAATTTACATCGTACAGCTCAGGCTGGGGGTATGGTCCTGGTTGGTATCGCGGGGGATGGTATGGTCCCTCCGGCGGAATGACGACGGGTACGACGTCGACCATTTATACGGGACAACTGGTGCTGGACATGTATAGCCCTGCAGGTCATGACCTGATCTGGCGAGGGATCGCGAAAAAAACAATCGATCCCGATGCGAAGCCGGAGAAACGCGAAAAGAACTTGAATAAAGCTATTGCCAAGCTCCTGAAGAACTACCCTCCAGAAGAGAAGAAGTAGCGTCCGAAATAGGAACGCTCCGCGCCCTGCGAAGAGTGCAAATCTGAATTCGGCGGCCTTTTCTGGCGCGCCGTCCTCACCGTCCGTTTACAAACAAGACTTCAGAATGCGCGGAATTCCAGCGCAGGTTATCCGCACACAAGAGCGGGCGAGCGAAGCGCACATGCCACCGACAGATTGGGGGCAAAATGCGCCTCGCTCACTGCAATTACTGCAGCAGAGTTCCCTGCTCTTCGTCCTTGCCGTTCAGCTCTTCAGGCGGGATGATGACGGCGGCGGCTACCTTGTCGCCATCTTCGAGGTTCAACAGGCGCACACCCTGAGTGGCGCGGCCAGCGGCGCGGATCTGTTTGGTATCCACGCGGATGATCTTGCCGAATTGGCTGATCACCACCAGTTCCGAAGAATCGTCGACCATCTGGATGGTGTTCACCGCACCGATGCGGTCGGTAACGGCCATGTTCTTGACGCCCTTGCCGCCGCGGGACTGCAGGCGATACTCCTCAACGTCCGTGCGCTTTCCGAAACCATTCTCGCTGACCGAGAGGATGCGGTATGCGCCCGCTTCGTGTTCTTTCGGCGTGACAGCGACGCCTACCACGTAATCATTCTTCAGCAGCGCGATACCGCGAACACCGTAGGCAGGCCGGCCCATAGAGCGCACATCGCTCTGATCGAAACGAATGGCGAGCCCGAGATGCGTGCCCAGGAAGACGATCTGGTTGCCGTCGGTAATGCGCGCGGCGACCAGCTCGTCGTCCTTCTCAATGCCGATGGCGATGATGCCGCGAGCCATTACATTGGAGAAGTCCTTGAGCGGTGTTTTTTTCACCGTGCCGTTGCGTGTTGCGAAGAAAATGTACTTACCCTCTTCCTCAAGATCGCGCACGGGCATGATGGTGCGGACGTTCTCACCGGGCTGCAGGTCGAGCAGGCTCTGGATCGATTTGCCTTTGCCAGCGGCGCCAACGTCGGGAATCTCGTAGACTTTAAGCCAGTACACGCGCCCCGTGTTGGTAAAGCACAGCAGGTAGGCGTGCGTGGAGTCGATGATGAGCTGCGAGACGAAGTCTTCTTCGCGCGTCTTCATGCCCATGCGGCCCGTGCCGCCGCGGCGCTGCTGGCGATAGGTTGAGATGGGCGTGCGCTTCAGGTAGCCCTGGTGGCTGATGGTGACGGCCACCTGCTCGTCGGCGATCAGGTCTTCCAGCTGAATCTCGGCGCTTTCGTCGATGATTTCGGTGCGTCGTTTATCTCCGTACTTGTCGCGAATCTCTTCGAGCTCTTTGACGATGACGGAACGCAGCTTCTTGTCGCTGGCGAGGATTTCTTCGTATTCGGCGATCTTTTCGCGGATTTCCTTCAGCTCGTTCAGGATTTCGTCGATGGAGAGCTGGGTGAGGCGATAAAGTTGCAGCTCGAGGATGGCGTCGATCTGGCGGAGGGTAAGGCCGCGCTCTTCGCCGCGCTGGATTTCGCGATCGAGCTTGATGACGATGTCCTTGCCCTTGGCCCAGGCGTAGAGGTTTTCGCGGGCATCGGCACGCGAACTGGAGGCGCGGATGATCTTGATCACCTGGTCGAGGTTGTCGAGGGCGATTTTGTAGCCTTCGAGGATGTGCTCGCGCTCGCGCGCCTTGCGCAGCAGGTAGACGGTGCGCCGCTGCACCACGTCGATGCGGTGGTCGATAAAGACGCGGATGGCGCCGTCCATCCCCAGCTCCCGCGGCTGGCCGTTGACCACCGCGAGAAAGATCATGGAGAAGCTCTCCTGCATCTGGGTGTGCTTATAAAGCTGGTTGAGCACGATCTCCGGCTGCGCTCCGCGTTTG
>JASIJX010000316.1 GCA_030049955.1 Acidobacteriaceae bacterium | reverse complement strand
TCTTCCTTGATGCTGGTCACAGGCACGCCCGTCCAGCGGCTGACCACATCTTCGATGTCTTCGCGGCCTACAATGCCGGCCGCCGAGTCGTCCAGATGATACTTATCGCGCAGGGCGCGCAGGTTTTCGCGCTCTTTCCGCTCCTCGTCGGAGTAGAACCGCGCCTTCTCGAACTCGTGATTGGCAATCGCCGAGTCCATGCGGTGCACGATGAACTTGATTCGCTTCTGCACCTCGGTGATCTCGTCCGGCAGCGAAGTCTGGCGCAGCTTCACACGCGCGCCCGCCTCGTCGATCAGGTCGATCGCCTTGTCCGGCAGGAAGCGGTCGGGAATATAGCGATTCGAGTGCGCGACGGCAAACTCCACCGCCGCATCCGTATAGCTGACCGCATGGAACTTCTCGTAGCGATCCTTGATGCCCATGATGATCTTTATGGCATCCGATTCCGTCGGCGGAGGAACTTTCACTGCCTGAAAGCGCCGCTCGAGTGACCGGTCCTTCTCGATCGACTTGCGGTACTCGGCCGGCGTGGTTGCGCCGATGCACTGAATCTCGCCGCGCGAGAGCGCCGGCTTGAGGATATTAGCTGCGTCCAGCGACCCCTCGGCTGAGCCCGCGCCCACCAGCGTATGCAGCTCGTCGATAAAAACGATCGAGTTCTGGTTCTCCATCAACTCTTTCATGATGGTCTTGAGGCGCTCTTCGAACTGGCCGCGGTATTTCGTGCCTGCGACGATAAGCGACAAATCAAGGCCCAGGACTCGCTTGTCGGCCAGGAAGCTCGGCACCTCGCCATCGGCGATGCGCTGCGCGAGGCCCTCCACAATGGCCGTTTTGCCTACGCCAGGCTCACCGATCAGGACAGGATTATTCTTGGTGCGCCGGCACAGGATCTGGATCACGCGCTCGAGCTCCCCATCGCGGCCCACGAGTGGATCGAGCTGCCCGTCCATAGCGGCCTGTGTCAGGTCGCGGCTGAACTCAGCCAGCAGGCTCGACTCGCGCTGCCGCTGCGGCGCCGGAGCCTTCTCCTGCGTCACCCGCGCCAGCTCGTCGCGAATCTGCGCGAGCTTCAACCCGCGTTCCTGCAGAATCTCAGATGCAAAGCATTTCTCCTCGCGCAGCAGGCCCAGCAACAAGTGCTCGGTCCCGATGTGCTTGTGGCCCAGCCGCTCAGCTTCCTCGGCCGCATATGCCAATACCCGCTTGCATTCATTCGAAAGCGGAAGATCAACACTGGTCGAGACCTTCTCGCGAATCGTGGTGTGCGCCTCGATCTGCTTCCGAATCGACTCAACGGAGGCATGCGAGCGCAGAAAGCGGTTCGTCAATGCCTTGTCTTCGCGTAGGAGCCCCAACAGCAAATGCTCGGTCTCAATATAAGGGGAGCCGAACTGGCTTGCCTCGTACCGCGCAAAGAAGATTACGCGTCGCGCCTTCTCCGTATAGCGTTCGAACATATGCTTCTCCCTGATCCAGGCTATCGGCTAAAGTAACCGTCCGGTTCACCAGCGCCCCAGTAACAAGATCCTGCCACGTAAGACCTGTCACTCGAGGAACTTGCTTCCGGCTTCGGCCCAATCTGCACGTGCCCTTCTTTGTACCCGCCGCCGAAGGCCAAAAGCACAAAACCGACCTCTGCCTTCGAACAGCTTTTCGGGATGGCCGGGCCTCTGAAAGCCCTGTGAATCCGCCGCTTTGGGCGCCGGAGACACCCATCCTGCTTTTCAGCCCGGTTGCATGCCAGCCCAGGCTGTCGTACTACCTATAAGACTCAAAATGGCCCCGGAAAGGTGCCTTTTCTTCATACGGTTCCGGGAATTGGGTTGGCGCGGGGCGCAGCCGCCAGTGGTGCCAGACGGCCGCCTTCCAGGTGCAGGACTTTGGAGCATCGGCCCGCAAGTTCCGTGTTGTGCGTTACCAGGATCGATGTGAGCCTGTGAGTTTGGTGTAGCCGGGCAACCAACTCGAAGACCCGCCCGGCAGTGGATTCATCCAGGTCGCCTGTCGGCTCGTCGGCCAGCAGCACTCTGGGACTGTTGACCAGTGCGCGAGCTAGAGCCACCCGCTGCTGCTCCCCGCCGGAAAGCTCTCCCGGCCGGTGGCTGCCGCGTTCCTCTAACCCCACTTCCTTCAACCAGTTTGCCGCCATCGCCATCGCTTCACCCTTGCGTGTGCCGCTTGCCACCAGCGGCATGGCCACATTCTCCTGTGCCGTAAACTCCGGCAGCAGATAATGAAACTGCCAAACGTAGCCGATTTCACGGTTACGAAAAATCGCTGCCTCTCGGGCATTGAGTTCGGTTACGTTGGTTGAGGCGCAGTATACCGTTCCTGCAGAAGGACTATCAAGCGCCCCCAGAATGTGCAAAAGTGTGCTTTTTCCCGCACCCGACTGGCCGACAACGGCGACCATTTCCCCTGCTTGGACCGTAAGATGCAGGCCATCAAAAAGCGTCAGCGTGCCGCGGGCCGTACGGTAGCTCTTCCGTAATCCTTCCACCCGAATCACCGAACCGTCGCTTACCGAACCCAGCGTCGTCCGGTCCTGCGTAGGCGAATTTGGGCGCAATTGCGGCGCCCGCTCGTCGCGGGATGCTGCGTCGGCGCCCGCTGCATTCGTTTCCATCATGGTGGTACCGATTCTATAAGACAGAATCCGGGAACCGCGCAATGCCACAGAAGCGGCAGGGAATTCTGGGGGCGAAAAACAAAATTCGGGTCCCTGTCAGCAGAATGGAACCGGCCGGTTCAAGTCGCGAGCGTTCTCGATCGCGCGCTCCACCTCCTTGTTCCGCATCCACTGAATCAACAACCACGGGACCGCCATCCAGATCGCGAAAAGACTGAACTCGGTCAGATCGCCAAGCCCACCTCCATACCGATGGCGCATCCACGGAAGCCCCAGCGTGAAGAACATGACGCCATAAGTCACGATCAAGACTGCAACTGAATAAACCGACAGGACCTGACCGACGTCAGGAGAGCTCTTACTAATTAGCGTGTATCGTTCCCGTCCGAAGGGCACACGAGAATTCCTTGCGCCGGGAATCACTCGTAAGGTCGTGATCGGTACGAGCGGGAAATAGAAGATGCAGAAAAACTTTGTCGTGAGGTACGAACGATCTGAGCGAAATGCGCGTCGGCCATAAAATCGAAACCCTGTACCATGTAGTCCAAAGCCCGGCATGATTCACCTCATGGTTTGCTTGTCTCAGAGAATGCTCTGCACGGTCTCAGCGACTGCTCACAGCCAACCGTCCCGTGACCACGAACCACATCCGTCAGTATTCGATCTTGTTCGCCGCCGCCATCCACGCGTCGAAGCTGACCTGCGCCTCCTCCCCCAGCAGATGCATAGCAGGAATTTTCCTGAGTTCGTGCGTCTTGCACATCTCTCCGTAGAGAAACGCGTCATCGAATCCTGCGCGCGCCGCATCCTCTGCGCAGGCGCCGAAGTAGATCGCCTCCACGCGCGCCCAGTAGGCTGCGGCAAGGCACATCGGGCAGGGCTCGCAGCTTGTGTACAGCTCGCAACCCGCCAGCGTGAACACGCCAAGCGCACGTGCCGCCGCCCGAATAGCATTCACCTCAGCGTGCGCCGTCGGATCGTTCGTCGCCGTTACCGAGTTTGCGCCCTCGCCTACAATCTTCCCCTCACGCACCACCACCGCGCCAAACGGCCCGCCCCTGCCCTGCACTACATTTTCCGTTGCCAGTTCGATGGCGCGGCGCAAGAACTCCGGATTCAGCTTGCCGGGCATAACAGCTCTCTCATATTGCGGAAGTCGCGAGACAGCATAAGTATGGCACGGCGGGAGATGCATCGCAGATGCTGAACCATCTCGCGCGCCGCTTCAGTCGTGATATCCGCGTCCGCGCTCGAAGTCGAACTTCACCAACCCGTCGCGATAATCGAGATGAATGGTGAGCTGGCCGAGCGTGCTCGCGCCCAGAAATCCCGAAATCTCCATCCCCGCGCTCTTCGAAACGCGCGAAGTATCGAACGCCGCCACCTGCGGCATCTTCTGCCGGAGCTGCGCAAAACCAAAGGTGATATCGTCTACTGCGTAAACCTTCTCGACGCTGCCGTTCATCCCTTCCACGCTCATTGATGACTCTTCGCGCACACGTGTCACCTGTCTCGCAGCCTCGGGTGAGATCGTCGTCGCCCAGGATCCCGTGTCGATTACGAATAGTCCCATCTTTGCCGTTCCCGCCTCGCCCGCTTTCAGCCGCGTGGGAAGCATCAGGTAAGGTCCCGAGCGGTACACGGGCGTATACTCCTTCATCTCCGGCGCAATGTAACGGTCGTACAGATCGCCCGCCCCGTCGGTATTCAGCCCGGCCGCATCCTTGTGGCCCGGCCGCTGCGGCAGTTGCCGCAGCACCAGCCTGCGCATCGGGTAATCCAGCGTCACCAGGAACGGCGCAAAAACATCTGCCCCGATCAGCCCTTCCACATCGCCGGGCATATCGCGCGTATCCACAACGTGCACGGCACAATTACGAAATTCAAGGTTGCCGATCCGCACCGAATCTGCCCGGGCCGTGTACCCGCTCCGGTACCCGGAATCGCCCACGCCGCCCACCTGCTGCGCAGCCAGCAACTTCAACCCTGAGCGCCGCGCCACCGCCGCTGTCACATACAGTCCGCCCGCTCCCGTGTCGATCTCGAGCCGCGTTATGCGTTCGTTCAGCCGCACGTCCAGCCCAAAGGCCGCAATATGCGTGGCGTCGCGCATCAGGTTGATGAACGGAATCTCCGTCGCAGTCGTGTCCGAAACCAGCCGGCAATCCGTTGGCAATCCGCCCGCCGTCGCCTTCAGCCGGTCGAGATACTGGCTCAGGCGCCGCGTCTCCTCAGCATCGTCGCCCTCGGGCGCCGCCAGGTACGCTTCGATCTCGGCGATGCGCCGCGAAAGCGGAAGCGTCATCATCCACTGCGCGCGAATCTCCGGGTCCGCAGGGTCGATCGCGTGTGCTTCCTCAAGCGTCCGCTGCGCCGTGGCATAAAACGAATTCAGCTTGAGCAACTGCGTAACCAGGAGTTCCGTGCGCGGATTGCAGGGGTCGAGCCGAGCCGCTTCTTCAGCCGATTCTGCCGCGGCCCACGGCTCACCGGCGCGCATTTCCAGTTCGCCACGCAGCGTGAGCAGCGCCGCCGAGCCCGCTGCCGAATCAGATCCAGACGCAAGCAGGGCACGCGCCGTATCCGCCGCTTCCTGCAGTTTCTCCTGCCGAAGGAGCGCGTGCACCAGCCCTGCTGCAAGCGATGGATCGGCAGGGTGTGCTGCCAGCCCTGCTCGGTACAGCGTCTCTGCGCGCGCGTAATCGGCCGCCAGAAATGCCCTTTCCGCATCGCCCGGCGGCGGATGGCGGACCACATTGCATTGCGCCGCAAAGACGCACTGCGCCCCGCAACACGCAAGCGCGAGCCACGCAAACCGGTACGCCAGCGCACCAACTTTTGACGCACACCCTGGCATCGAAGACCTCTCGGGTCGATGCCCCAGAGCGTACCATCAAAAGGCCAAAGCATCTGAAGAAAATTGGGTCCGCAAAATCCGAAGATAGCTTCTGCACGGCTCAGAGGCTGAATCAGCCGGCCAGATGCTTTTCCAGCACGTCCAGAAAGCGCGCCAGCCATGCCGGGTGCGCAGTCCACGCCGGGCCCGTGACCAGCTTGCCGTCCACCACGGCATCGGAAAAATCCACCACTTCAAACGCGCCGCCGGCCAGTTCCACCTCCGGAGCACACGCCGGATAAGCGTTCACACGCCGCCCCTTCAGCACGCCTGCCGCGGCCAGCAGCTGCGGCCCGTGGCAAATTGCGGCAATCGGCTTGTCGGCCTTGGCAAAGTGCCGGACGATATCCAGCACTCTCCCGTTCAGCCGCAGGTATTCCGGCGCGCGCCCGCCGGGCACCACAAGGCCGTCGTACTCCGCCGGCTTGATCTCATCGAAGGTTGCATTCAGCGTAAAGTTGTGCCCGCGCTTCTCCGTATACGTCTGGTCGCCTTCAAAATCATGAATCGCCGTGCGGATCTGCTCGCCTTTCTTCTTGCCCGGGCATACCGCATCCACCGTGTGCCCAACCATCTGCAGCGCCTGGAAGGGAATCATGATCTCGTAATCCTCGACAAAATCCCCCGCCAGCAACAAAAGTTTAGCCTTGCGCATCGCACCCCTCCGCCACCCAAGTTTGCCATACGGGATTCAGCGGCGCAGTACGACATACATCGATCGATTTCCTCATACAATCTTTGTATGCCCCGCGGTGCCGACTCCCTCATCCTGCTCAACACCGAAGTCGTCGCCTGCAATCGCTGCGATCGGCTGCGCTCCCACTGCACGGAGATCGCGCGCGTCCGCCGCAAAGCCTACGCCGAATGGGACTACTGGGGCCGTCCCGTTCCCTCGTTCGGCGACCCGCGTGCCCGCGTGCTCATTCTCGGCCTTGCGCCGGGCGCTCACGGCTCCAATCGCACTGGGCGTCCCTTTACAGGCGACGGATCAGGAGATTTCTTGTATCCTGTCCTCCACGAATCCGGCTTCGCCTCGCAGCCCGAAGCTCGCTCGCTCCAGGACGGTATGAAGCTGACCGACCTCTGGATCACCTCGGTCGCCCGCTGTGCCCCACCCGGCAACAAACCCACGCCGGAAGAACTGCGTAACTGCGCCCCCTGGCTCGACCGCGAAATCAGCCTCCTCTCGAATCTTCGCGTCGTCGTCTGCCTGGGCCGCATCGCCTTCGACGGCTTGCTCGCCTGGGCCCGCCGCACCGGCCTGTTCGACTCCGCGCCGCCGCGTTCCGCCTACACATTCTCCCACGGCGCGGAGTTTACACTACCCGGCGGCCTGCGCGTCATCACCAGCTATCACCCATCATTGCAAAACACCAACACCGGCAAGCTCACGCGACCCATGTTCCTTAAAGTCTTCCGCCGCGCTCGCGCACTCGCAGAGACCGCACCACAAGTATCGGCCGTCGCAAAGCAGGTTTTAGCCGTCGCACCGCAGGTTCAATCTGTTCAATCTGTAAAAACCCACCATGGAAATCGATAAAATCTCCGCGCAGATTCTGCGTGCCGTCACCGGCGACGAGCCCGCACCGAAACCAGCACGCCACAAGCAGATCGACCCTGCCGACGCTGACCACTGGACGCAGCCCATCCTGCTCGAGCGCGCTGCCTACCTGCGCAAGCTGGCCCGCGCCGGCGACGGCCAGGCCAGCGAAACCCTGCGCGAATACCCGCGGCACCGCGTCATGCTCTCCTTCCGCAGCCGCAACGGCGAAGTCGAAGTCCATGACCATTGGGCCGACCTTTTTCTGATCCTCTCTGGCGCGGCCACGCTGATCACCGGCGGCACGGTCGTGGGCGCGCGGATCATTGCTCCCGGAGAAACCCGCGGCGACTCCATCGACGGCGGCCATCACCAGGAGCTGCGCCCTGGCGAAATCATCCATGTTCCCGCCGGAACCCCGCACCAGTTCCTCGTCTCCAGTGATAAGACCATCACCAGCTTCGTGCTCAAGATGCAGGAGTCGGAGTAGCGCGAGCCAAGCATACGCGCGCCCGCGCAGCGGGAAAGAAGCGGATCCGTGTGCTGCCGCACCGAGCCATCGATCTGTCCCTGGCACAGTATTCGCACCTCGTGAGCTTCGATAGGCAAGGGCAGAAGGGTTTCCGACCGGGCAGAGCTACGCTTCAACCAGTTCTAGAAGTGCCTGGTCGTTGAGGTCTTTGTGTTTTTGCCGAATACCAGGCTCTTTGCCGGTCTCGGCTTCGGTATCGGGCTTTTCGAGCGAGATCGCTTTCGCGAAATCAGCGTCTGCCGACTCGAGCAATCTTCTGCGTTTTATGGGGTCTATCTCGAGATATTTTGCCCGGGCGTAGGACAAATACCCGCGGGTATCGAAGAACCGTCCGGGCCATTTCTCAACCGCAAGCGCTTCTTCCATCTGCTTCATACATTCCTGCGCCTGGTCGAAAAATCTGTGGTTGTTTTCGCCATTTAAGATGGCAAGTTCCGTGCAAATAACGGTTGAGACATTCTCGGTCTGTGCGCAGAGATTCTTAGAACTTCTATAGCCTGACATTGCCCTGATCTCGTCAAGGTGGGAAAGCGCTGTGAGCAAATCTTCCGGTTCAGGGTTTGGATTGTCGGCACTGCTCCACTTGAGCCAGAGGTTTTTCGCCATTTCGAGAAGCAGCCGGGGGTCATCGGGATCGAGGGTGAGGGCGTGTTTGAGCAGCTCGCACGCAGTGGCCCCATGCCGCAGCCTGCGATGCACCATGGCGCAGGCCAGGCTGAGCTCGATTGTCTCGCTCTTCCCGGCTCTGGCCCAGCCGGCATCGAGCTCAGAAAGCGCTTCGTCGTATTTCCCTTCGACAGCCAGCACATAACCGGCCAGGAGATGATGATCTGAGCAGGCGCCGGGATCGCTTCGTGCGTCGAGGATCAGATTTCTCAGCGATGCCATGCCATCATCCGAGTACCCCTGCTCTTTGAACTGCTGGAAGAGCTTCGCGAGGCTGATCATCGTGCTGTCGGAGAAGAATAGCTGAGTAGGCAGCTCATCGCGCAGGCCAGGCAGCACAACGCGCAGGCCTTTCGGCAGCTCGTCTTTCACCCTTATCACCTGAAGCAGTTCATTCTTTGCGCCGGCATCCAGCGCTGGCCTCGTACCGGGCCTGGGTCCCGGCAAGTCCTGGATGAGTTGCGTGACTTCGGCCTGCAAGGCATTGAGATCGCCCGAGAGCCGGTTTGCATATTCCTCCGAGTTGTCCTTTAGGGCGCTATACATCTGATCGAGAACGTCGAGAAACATAAGCTCGCGTTCGGTTTTGAAGGACTGCTCCTGCTTCTCGAGCTGCGCCTCCGCCGAGGTGGTCATCAGGGAGAGGTTCTCACAGCGTTTCCAGTCCTCTGCAGCCTTTTCGCGCTTGTCCACAAACCATTCAAAGGGAATGGGGGAATCATACAGGTGAATCAGCCCGTTGACCGTTTCCAGGCTCTCGTCAATCAGCTTGCAGTCATACTTGAGCGTGCTGGCGAGCTGGCAGTAGGTCAGGTCGCGCGTGGCGGGCATCTTGCGCCCCGCGTCGAGGGTGATGAGAGGGCGTCCCGCCAGCGTTGTGCTTACCGACGAGGAAGGTGCGACAAAAACCACGATTTTCCTCGATGCATTCAGTTGCTGATTCGCCCATTCGATGTACCAGCAGGCCATGGCATCGGTATAGCTTTGCGGAGCGCGCTCAAAGCCGCGACGGCGAATGATTTTCTTGTACCATTCATCTGTGCCCGGCATGTCGTACACGATCTGGTCGCACTCCGGAAGAAGCGGAGCTGCATCCGTGATGATCTTGTTACGGACCAGAGCCGTGATTGACTCCTTGCCTTTGAACAGAACAAAAGCCAGCGCCGCATAGAGCTCGGGAAAGAATTTTCTGCAGATTTCGATTGCCTGTTCCCGCAGTTCAGGAGAGATCTTCTTCTCCTGATTCTTCCTGCGCAGATCGACGTAGGCCCGGAAACCCTCCGACGATGCGACCATGCGCGCAAATTTCTCTTTATACAGAGAGCCTGCGTCAAGCGTAGAGACGCGAATCTTCAGGGCGAGGGCCCGCAGATCGTTGCGCAGTTCTTCCCAGTAGGGGGGGATCATCAGCAGAGGCCGCGGATAGGCGCTGAACAGTGCCTGGAGCGCAATCTGGCTCCTCGCAAATCTGCGGTCATTCGTTTCTAGGCCGATGCGCGGAAACGGAGGGATGGACTCCTTGTACACATAAGCCGAGATCGCGGCAAAGTCCACGACGTCGTAAAACTGATATCCCTGCTGGATCAGCCTGGCGTCCTCTTGCAGCAGTTCCAGCGACCCAGAGAGCTTGCGGAGAAATTCGCGACGGAATTCCTGTGTTTTATCCATCATCGCATCGGCACTCCCAATGAACGAGAAACTTCTTCCCTCGGATCTTCGTCGGGATTCCACTCCGGATAGTGCACAAACCCACCGACCACCGCATCCGAACTGGGAATAATGACCTCGCGGCCCTCGGGATCCGCCAGAACCGACTGGTCTCCAGACGCCTTCACCTTGAAAACTCTCAGTAGAGTTCTTCGGAACAAATCGCGCTCCTCTTTTGACATGCCTTCGACAATGTCGTTGGCGTCGCGAAAGGCGCGCTCTGCACCGCCGTCGGCAAAGGCGCTGCAAATCTCCGCTGCATATTGCTCATGGCTGCTCGCGTCCTCGGCAGCCCTCCCTGTTTCCAGGCGAATCAAGTCAGCGCCCGCTGCACGGTCGAACTGGTAAAGGCCCGCTTCAAGCGCCTTGCGCGCAGCTTGTGATACACCCTCCAAGACATCCAGCTTCCTGCAGAGCCTGACGACCTCGGCCCAGGTCGTTGCTTCCCATTCGCGGTCGCCCAGCCGCGAATATTCCTCGGCTGCCCGCTTGAGTTCGGCAATCGCCGCGTAGCCGTCCTGCTGCTGAATCAACCGGGCTGCCTGAATTCGGTGACGGAGCGCATCGAGCTCGGCGTGCGGCATGGAGAGCGGCGGCGTTGCCACTGCATCGAGGAAATCGAAAATATGTGCAGCAAGTGCGGGATAGCTTGCGGCAATTCTCGAAACAGCTTCAAGCAGATGAATGGACAGCAAGTTCGCGATAGCAGGCGCCGCCGTCAGGCCCATGGGGACGAACAGTGACTCTTTCAAATCATGTAGAGCAACCCTGCAAACACCGATCCAGCGCAGCGGGCGCGTCTCGCCTGCTCGGCTGAGAGCGTCTTTATATCGCTGCAGGCCCTCAGCTTCGCCTCGCGAAGATGCAGAGATAACGAGTGCCCGATCGAATGCAACAGAGAGCGCGCGGTCGCCCTTTTCGATGGCGCTCTCAAAGAAACGTGCGGCGAGTTCGCAATTGCGCTGCTGATAGTGGCACCAGCCAAGCAGCGCCAGGACGCGTGCATTCTCGCGTGAGGACAGGTCCCACTTTTCACATGCGGCAATGACCTCCTCATAAAGAATCCGGGCTGCTCCCGCATCGCCGGCGCGGAGAGTGGCATTGGCCAATCCCTTTTTGAGCCACACGTTCCTGGCTTCCGAACGGTCAGGGGCGGTTGCAAGCTCCATTGCTTGCTTGTAGGTGCGGCGGCCTTCATCGGCAAATGCAAAGCGCTGGCCGGCGTCGCACGGCTCGAGATTCTGCAGAATCCACCCCTGAAGTCCGAGGAACCGGATTGACTTTGCATTGCCGGATTGGTTCTGGCGAAGGACCTCGAGCGCAGATTCGAAGTCGCCGACATCGCAGAGCAGGCGCGCGTGCCACCAGATCATATCGGGGTGCTCCGCTGCGGGCCCGGGCTGGCGGGTAAGCGCGGCTAAGGCGGCTTCATAATCGTCATTATTGCTGTATGCTTCCACCTCCTCGATGCGGAGAGAGCGGAGAAATTCGCTGTTGTACTCGTAAGCTTGCAGCCGTCGGGCTTCCCGCGCCAGCTCTTCCCATTTCGACATGCTGCGGTAGGCATGGAGGAGCAGGGACGCGGAAGCAGGATTTGTCCGCTCGAGTGCAACTGCCTCCACAAGCACCTTGATGGCCGGATCAAACCACTCTTCGCGAATATAGACATCGCCCTTCAGCCTAAGCAGATAGGCGCGCATGCTGTCGCTGGCCACGCCGGTGCTGAGCAGGGCCAGAGCCACGTTAACCGCGGCCAGCGCTTCGGACTTGTGATTAAGCGAGAGGAGGATCTCCGCCCGCCGTCCATGGCTCTCGGCGTCGCTCGGGTCCAGACGGATCGCATCGTCATAATCCTCAAGTGCGTGTTCCAGCTTGCCGAGGCGAAAGTAGGCTGCGCCCCGGGACTGGTAGATAGCGGAGGAACGATTCCCGCCATCAATGACGTTGATCAGGTCCGCAATGGCCGATTGCCATAGCTTCGCCGCCCTCTCGGCGTCGCCTTTTTCCTTCTCGGCATCGCCCGCGCGCCTGTGCAATCCGCCACGAAGGTATAAAGCGCCGAGGTTGCCGGGAGCCTTTTCCAGAACAACCTCTAGCTCTCGCGCCGCCCCGTCCATTTTTCCTGCCTCGATGCTGGCCTCGGCAAGTGCAAGGTGCAGCTCGATGTTGTCAGCATTGCTTTCAGCAGCGATGGAGAAATCCTCGTAAGCACTTTGCGGATCGCCGGAGCGCAAGCGAATAAAGCCGCGGAAGCTGCGCGCGTCACCGTTATCGGCATGGATGCTGAGTGCACCTTCGGCGGCCTCGGCGGCGGCGGCCGCATCGCCGGTTGCAATTGCAAATGCAGCTGCGTGCTGGAAGGCGTCAAAGGCGCACTCCTCCATGCCGCGGCTCTGTAACAGCGAAGCCAGGGCAAGCACGGAGCGTGGCGTAGGAATCAGCGCCGCTGCCAGCAGCCAAAGAAATACCCCGTCCTCGATCCCGCTCGCTTCCGTATCGCGCGGCGCACGATGAAATTGCTGCGCAACGGCAAAGGAATTGTCGATGTTGCCGAAATCCGCAAGCATCGCGAGGTAGTCGCTCAGGAAAGGCGCCATCGGCATTGCACCGTCACGCTCAACCTGGCGAAAAGCAGCTTCCGCCAACGAGAAGCTGTTATATGCCTTTTCGTGGTTCCTCCCTGACTGGCGCTGCGCGATGGCTCTGAGCGCTGTCAGCGCTGCGGTAAGCGGCAGATTGCGCGGTGGTCCGCTGTCGGTTTCGCTCGCGGCCTCGAACGCAGATAGGGCGCCATTCACCGCCGTCTCCGCAATGCCGGGATTTCTGCTTTGCAAGGCCAGGCGCCCTCGCCACAGAGCGATCAGTCCGCGCACCGGCAAGGGAAGAAAGGGTGGCGTGGAACTGAAACCATAGCGTGAGGGATCAATCGGCATGAAGATCCTCCAGAACGGCTCGTGTTACTTAGAGCCCGTCGTGTCCCTGGGAAACCTGGAACCGGCCTTTCTGGCCGCGACCGCATCGGCCAGTTCACGCGTCCTTTTCGCGAATTTGACAGGATCTTTATCTTTGTCGAGTTTGTCCGGGGCCTCCCTCGGCAGCGCCCATCGAGCCCGCCACGCGGAATGGAGAATGTGGCGTAGGTCGTAGTCGCCGTCTGGCACCGGAACATTGTCGTGCTGAATGAAGTTCGAAATCTGCTCGTCCACCCCGTCCCACTGGTCCACGTTGTAACCGAACTTGTGAGACCCGCGCAGCGATTCGAGCAATGCGTCGCGCATTTCTTCAATCGCACGGCTGTCTTTCATCGGGCACTGCTCATTTTGAGTGGACCAGGAGCAGTTGGTGCTGGCGAGAGTTTCAGCAAGCCGCTGCACAGCGCCGGCTGAGTCGCATGCTGATTCCCGGGCTTTCCAGTAGTCATCCAGAGCCTTTTCCACGATGTGGCAATTGCGGTGCAGCAGACAATGAGGCGCCTGGGCTGCCTGCCCGTCGAAGGCTCCGCGTGCTCGGTCCCAGTCGTCCTTCAGGCCGGAAACAAAGGCCTCCGTGCCCAGATCGTCGGAGGCGAGGTAATCGAGCGTGGAAAAGATCGTTTCCGCCCGCAGTAGATCCCCCGGGGAGTTTGCGTCCAGGCGAAGAGCAATGCAGGCATAGGCATACGCAGGGCCGATTGCATAAGTGGCAAAGGCATCGGCCAGGCAATTGCGGACCAGCGGTTCGCTTAGCATCTTTTGAGCATTGCGAAAGTATCCGAGTCTCACCTTAATCCCATCTGGGCGAAGATTCGAAGCGTCCCAGAAGTCATGAGCGATGAGGGGAATTCCCCACACAGACCACGTGGGAAAGCGGAAATAGACTGTCTGCAACGGATCGTGCCGCACGGCCTGGTCCCGTCCAAGCACGTTCAATGTTTCATACCCGGGCTGTTCGGCATTGTCTGCGCAGAACCGGATGATGTTGTCTGCATGGACGGACAGGCCATTATCGAATTCATCATCGCGGAGAACCACTCCGGCCACGGATTCGATTTGCTCACCCCAACACGGTTTGTTCTCTTCGATTGTTTTAAGCGATTCGGCCGGATCAAATTGCGGCGAGGCCAGGGTATCGCTGATGTGCCTGAGCACTAATCTCTTTTCCTGCAGTTTCTCTTTGGCGCGCGCTTTATGCTGGTCGAAGACATTTAGGTCAATCCGGTAGCCTGCCAACGCTTTTGTGCGTTGATGAAAATCGGACAGCCGCGCTAGAAGCACCTTGTAAGCCGTCTCGGCAGCAGCAACAGTCTCGGACTCGACCTGCCAGGGGAGCTCGGGATTCTCGCAAATTTGCCGGCATCTGAGCACGAGAGCGTTCAGTTTAATGATCAGGTCCGCTGCCAGCACGTTCGCCTTCAGTTCGTCGACGATTTTCTGTGCTTTGTCCCTTCGCTCACGGGCTCGGTTCATTGCATCTTCAATGCGCTCGATGCTCTCAAGAGCATCGGCCACGCGAATCTCAACCAGCTTGTTCATCTCATCCCCCGGAATTCAGAATCATTCGCAGGGCATCCTGGCCAATTGCGTCCTCAGGCCCATGCCCGTTGCCAAGCCGGGCCAGCCAGGCGCCATTCAGGACATCCACAATTACAGCTTTCGCCGGGCGCTCGACAGGATGCTGTTTCAGACGTTCACGCACGGCAAGCGCCTTGCTCAGCGACCGATGCCCCGCATCGGGTATCTTGTTCGTCAGCTCTTGTACCAGGAACCCAACGGCGGTCCTCAGTTTCTCTTCATTGGCAATCGGGTCTCGCGCCCCGGCTGCCTGCCGCGCGCCAGCCCAGAAACTGGAAAGCTCTCCGATGCGATGGCGCATTCGGCTCTGCCCGGTACTGTTGAATTTTGGAATAAGGCTCCTCAAGGCAAACAGAATGCAGTGAGCACGCTCGTCGTGGCTGGGATGGGTGTCGCTGCGCCTTCGATCCGCAGGGCTGAAATCGAGCAGCAGGCAGGAGTATGCGTAGGCCAGGCCGGCCAGGTACGTCGCCATCACGTCGGCGAAGAGCTCCCGGGCGATGGAGCCGTCGGCAATCTGCTGATTCTTCAGTCTGTCAACAAAGGTTCTCTGAGTACCGCCGTCTTCATTGCCAAATTCTTCGCCCCAGAGGTGCGCAAACTCGTGGATGGCGCGGTTGAGGTTCCATATGCTGAGGCGCCCGCAGCCAAGGTGAATAGCCGAAAGGTCGGCACCGAACTGCTCGATCTGAGAAACCTCGACGAGATGCAACCGCGGTTTACCCACGTTCGTGGAAAGAGTCTCAAGAAGTTCGTTTGCGGCCTCACAGATGCGGGCAACAGATTCAAAATGCGCGAAAGCAAAGGTCAACCCGTCGGGATAAAAGCGAACGGCCTGCTCCATGGTCAGGAAATCTCCGGCCAGGATGCTGCTTCTGCGATCGAGATCGCGGAGGATGCCCCATTGAACCTCGTCGGAGAATGCGTCTTCGCATAGCCCGTTTATAAATGAAGCGATTTCCTCGCGAAGACGGCTATGAGTGACCGCGAGCCTGCTGGCAGCGTCTTCGATGCGCATTCCGGTACGGCTCTTTGCCGCCCTGGCCGTGTCGCGCAGCGGATCAAGATAACCGCCCAGCTCAACGAGCAAACCGTCGACCGCGAAAGCTTGATACGCCAACCCGCTCCCCTGCAGCATGTGCCCGTTCTCCCGATCAGATCTCCGCCACCAGAGCTCCTATTTTTATCCTCGCGTAATCAATCGCAATCAGAACCGTTGCGGCAGCTGCGATCGCGTACGCTATCGGCGCTGCCAGAGGGGCGTAATGCGCGAAAACTCCGGTTAAGATCAGCAGCCCGCCCACTGCGCCCGCCGCCCGAATGGTCCACTTTGCATAGCGCAGCAACTCGACAAAATCCCGCGAAAACGTCGCCATGCGTTTGCCGGCTTCGGTCAACTGCTCTTCGGTCATTCCGGGCCTCAGCGCTTTATTTGTGATGGAGTCTTTGGTCTTCGCGCACGCCAGCGTAACGGAAAGGGCGCCTTTGAGGCCGGATTTGATGGCGTCCTGAATGAGGTTGACGGCTTCTTTGCGATCGTCGCTGCGAAGAAACTCACCAAGCTTCTTGAGACCGGCGGTGGCCCGCTCGCCAATCTCTTTTGTCAGCGGACTGCCGCTGTCGAACGACAGGTTCCCTCCCAGCGAGGCAAGGTCAACGGCGAACCTGGCGAAATCTTTCTCGAACTTTTCAATGGCGTCCTGAAGCACATCAAAGGTTTCCGAAAGCATGTTGTCTACGGTGCGTGTCGCGCGGGTCTTGAAGACTGCCAGAGCATCTTCGGGCGAAGCGCTCGTGGATGGAAATGCAAGCAAATCATCATCAAAGAACGCACTTTTGAAGACTCCGGCGTCGATATCCCTGCTCTCGAGGGTGAAAGTACCCAGCGATTGCTTCAGGATGGAACCGTCTCCTCCATCGGCGGCGCGGCGCATCGCCAGCAGAAGTGCTGCGGAACGAAGTTCGGCTGAGGCCTGAAAGAATTCATTTTCCCTGCCTTCAAAGGCAAGGCCTGCGCTGTTGATCGACTCTGCGGCATCGCACAGGGCAGCAAGCGCGCCGGCTCGGCTCTCAGGCTGAGCGGAAAGCGGACCGAGGAGATATTCTCCGGCCGCAACCGTCTCCCTCACAGCATTCCTGTATCGCTGAGGCTCGCGAGCTCCCGACTCAAAAATCACAGTATCCCTCCTGAGCGTGAATGCGCGATATGGCGCGCCCGCTCGATGGATTCTGAGCTTTCTGGCCCACTGCCGGAGGCACACACCAAAATGCACGCGGCGTGGAGCCTCTCAGGTCAATTTGTGATGTGTAGGGTTGCCCGTCCCGAGACCGCCCGCTGTTCCAAGAAACCTAAGTGTCGACAACTGAACTTCCGGGAGATAAATAACTCTAGTGCTAATTCTTTCCAGTGTCAAAAGTCTTGTTAGAAGGATTGGGGACCATACTGCCCGGCCAGGCGCGTCGCAGGAACGCCCGAAGACCCAGAGAGCGGACCGGTCATCGCGTCTCTAGATTGGACTCTTGTTTTCTACTGTTCGCACTGAGCTATTGATTTATGGAGCGGGAGACCGGGATCGAACCGGCGACATTCAGCTTGGGAAGCTGACGTTCTACCACTGAACTACTCCCGCCCATTATTTTCAACAACTTGCAAGTTGACAATCAGCTTACTATCCAATTTGCTATCCAAACTGCTCATCGAAGCACGAACGTCTGCCGATGTGTGTGAAGCATCGGAATGGCCTCGTTGGATCGGAAGTGGACAGTAAACATGGCGATTAAGGTCAACATGAAAAAGTATCTCAAGTTGGGCGGCCGTTGGCAATTCGTGCCGGTGCTCAAAGTAAATGAGGTGCCGAAGCCGGCTTATGTGGTCATAAACAACGAGGCCGTCAAAGAAAAGACTGGCGTGTTCTACCTCGATTGGCGGAGTGATGGGAAACGGCATCAAGTTCCCTGCGGGTCCGATCCTCGGGCGGCTCTAGATGCTTGGGGAGCAAAAAGTGGGGTTCTGAATGGCACGATTGATTTTGAGCCTGAGGAGGTTGACCTCCCGATGGCGAAGCGCTCCATCCGGCCTGCCTTCGACCAGCTTCTTGTCGAAACGGATGCCACGAAAAGCAGTGCCACCTATCGGGCCTATTGCAATGACTTGAGGTGGTTCAAAGAGACGATCGAGCGACACAATGTCTCGCAGGTGACTCGCGACGACATCATCCACCTGCTTGGCATCGGTCACGAGGAAGGACTTGCGCAATCGACCATTAATCGCAGGGTTCAGACCGGGCTTCGTGCACTTCGTAATGCGGGCTCAGAGATCTTGATGAAAAAGGGAGACTGGCCCCGAATAGCGGAAGTTCCGGTAGAGATCTATTCGGATGAGGAAGTCGCGGCGTTCTTCAACGCATGTAACACATCGGAGTGGCTCATCTTCCAAGTATTTCTCCAGTCGGGGTTTCGTAAGGGGGAAGTGGCCACCTTGCGCTGGCAGGATAATTAACTCGCAGGACCTCATTCTCAGAGTCGTCGAGAGGCCCGAATATGATTTCAAACCCAAATCGTATGAAGTTCGAGGCGTCTTGGTGCCGGATACGCTGATCGACGCTTTGAAAGAGCATAGGAAATCCAGTAAAGGCCCTTTGGTCTTTCCGACGACTCCTCATCCGCTCCGTCCTAATTATGGCGGTAACGCGCCCGATGATCATCACCTGGAGTTATGCAAGGAAGTCGCCTTTCGTGCGGGGCTCAACTGCGGATTTTGTGTGCTGGAAGATGCCGAAGCAGACACAGAAGAACCAAATGCTCCCGCGAGGAAAGGGCACAGAAAGATCCGAAAGTGTTGTAGTGATGGCCCTCGGTGCGAGCGCTGGTTCCTGCATAAATGGCGACACACGTTTGCCACGTTCCAGATACGAGAACCAAATTTTGACATTCGAAGTTTACAGGAACTTCTAGGTCACAAGAATTTGAGTACAACACAACGCTATCTGAAAGCATTGCGGCTCGATCAATTGAAATTGAGGGCCAACAATACCAGGCTAGCTTCCTTTCTCAAGTCTTCCGCCTAACTCTCATATCGAGCATCTAGCCGAACGACGGAGCATCGATTGGCCGCTTGGCTCGATGTTGTGGATTGAAAGCCAAACTACTAGCTACTTGTAGTCCTGTTCATATGCCTTGCAGAGAAGCGCCAAGGCGTTTTGGTAGCCATTTGGCGAACATGGAACTCCGCGCAACCTTCTGGTGAAGAGACGTTGAACGCGCTGCTGGATGCCGAGGCGGACCAGCGGGCAGGAAGCTATGACCGTAAGCTTCAGAGCAAGGCTGGCGAGGTGACGCTGTCGGTACCGAAGCTGCGCACACTGCCCTTTGAGACAGCGATTATCGAACGCTATCGGCGGCGGGAGTCTTCGGTCGAGGAGCAGGAGCACCGCTGCGGCGCCAGAAATGGCTGAGACGTCTATTGCACGCATCTACTCACCTCGTACTTGATACTGAAACCAATCGAAATCAGCGGGCGTGGTGCACTTGCTGCCGTTGCCGCTGCTGTACATCCCGATGTAGGCACCGCTCCAAACGCCAGCCACTTCGCTCGAAATTAGTGACTCGAGGCCCGTCCCGAGCAGCTTCCAGCCGTTGCCATCTGCATAATAGAAGCTGTATTTCGTCGAGTCAGAGTCGATGCGGAGACGCAATGGACCGTCTGCAATTGAGGCTTCAGCGGCGAGCTGCTGCAAATCGCCTGCCTGCTTGCGCAGTGCGACCACGCGCTGTCCATTGCGCATTGTGACAAAAATCTCGTAGTGGTAGAGCGGAGACATCAGCACCGCCAGACCTGCTTCTTCCTTGTCGAAATGCGGATCGAATTCCAGTTGAGTTTCTGAGCTGCTTGTCCACTCGGTTTGCCGCCGGCCGACGAAAGCGGTGGCCGCGCTGAACGACAACAGCGACTCCTGGCCGTGCAGGCGTAGAAAGCCTGGCCGCTCCGTCAATGACCAGGTGCCGGCCCCGAGTGGGCCGATCGTGTTCCATTCGTCATCAAGTTTTGTGGAGTTGAAATCGTCGCGCGCCGGACGCTGGGCCCACGGATGCGCCGGCGGGACAGAGGCATCCACCTGCAATTGGTCGATATCCTGCTGCTTCACAATAGGCCAGCCATCGTGCCACTCCATAGGGAAGAGAAACGTTTCGCGGCCCAGACTAAAACTCGCATAACTTGGCTGGGTGCGAGTGCCAAGGCATACTGCCCACCACTTCCCTTTCGGTGTGTCAGTCCAATCGCAGTGACCAACGGATTTCACGGCATAATCCCAGGAGACGTGCTGCGACGCCCAGGGGTTGGCAGGATCAAGCGTGAACGGCCCCCAGGGGCTTTTGCTGCGCCCGGCCGTTTCCATGTGCAGGTAACGCGCGCCACCCTCGGCCTCTATGAGGTAATACCAGCCGTCCATCTTGTAAAGATGAGGACCTTCCGCATCTTGCGTTACCATGCCAGTCGACACGATGCGCAGCGGGGTCGTGAGCTTACCAGTGCGAATATCAATTACAGCCTGTACGATGCCCTGTGATCCTCGGCGCGTGTAGTAGACTGTTCCGTCATCATCGAAGAAGAGGCTCGGATCGAACATGCCCAGATCGATCTTGATCGGATCGGACCATGGCCCCGCGGGATTTCTTGCTGTCACATAGAAATTACCGCCGCCACGCACATCGGTGGTGATCAGGTAGAAAACGCCATCGTGATAGCGCAGCGTAGTGGCATAGGTGGAGGGATGCGGGCTGAGTTGAGAAAACTGCGACGGACGAGAAAGCGCGTACCCGATCCGTTGCCAGTGCACCAAGTCCAGGCTGTGGTAGATGGGGCAACTTGGGAAATATTCGAAGCTACTGGTAGCGAGATAATAGTCCTGCCCGACGCGCAGGATCGATGGGTCCGGGTTGAGGCCGCGAAGCACAGGATTTTCGTACTGCGCAGGTGCGGCAAGCGATGCCATCAGCAGAATCAGCAGCAGCGCATAGGGGCGACTTGTATTCATCCGACCTTTCCGTCCCCGCGTGGGCAGTTTGACGGAAGCGCAAACTGCCCCACTATAAGGAGCTCGATGGAAGAGCGTCAAACTGTTAACGCATCGTTACAGTTTTCGATAAGTAGCAGTCAACTTCGGCTCGTTCCGTAGTCTCAGAGCTGGCTAACAACCTTTAAGGTTGCTGTTCAGAAATTTTATAGCTATTCTTTGCCTCCGCTGCATTCTTTTTATTGCTCTCAGATAAGACTTAGCCGTTTTCAAGCATGCCAACAGCGGTGCAAGAGCGCCCATGCACAGGTGTCCGGAGTGCGGTAGAAGGATCGACTGCCGCATACCCCGCACAGACTCCCACGGGCGACATTACCGCATGAGGCGCCTAACTTGGGTGAATGGTGTCAAAGCGAACCTGGGGTAAAAATGTACGGTGCGCGACATCCAGACCCACAGTCGAGTAACCCGGCAGTAAAATATCCGAAGTCTATCGACATTTCCCAGTACAGCATGATGGTCGAAGTTGCGTAAGCGTCGGAGTACAGATAAACCACGGGGCGCCGGGTATGGCGGCACAAAAGCTGTTCTTCGCACGTCTGGTGATACTCTCCACTGAAGGGCCCGGAAAACCTGGTACAGGTTTTCCGGGCCCTTCATTTGTTCCAAATAAGCTTCGAGTTCCTTTTAGATTGTCCTATAAGAAAGTTCCAGGCTGTCTAATGGAGTCCGAAGCTAAAGTTTACGCCCAGCTGGATCTCTCGGGGATCGTTGGGGCTATCGCGGGTAGCGGTTATAGAAGCAAAGGTCGCAGCGGATCCGAAGTCAAGATTTCCCGGCGGTGCGAAGTTAGGAGTATTTGTGAAGTTGAAGAAATCCCCACGGAACTTCAGTGCAGTGGTTTCTGAAGTTGCCCATTGCTTTCCGATCGAGATATCACTCCGGTGGAACCTGGGAGAGACGAGCTGCATCGGAGATCCGCCAAGCGGTGAGAAGTCAGATTGGCCCGCAGTCAAGACCACACCCGGGTTTGCAAATGCAGCAGCATTTGCCCAGTGCGCCACGGTGTGGGCTCCGGTATATAGACCCACTCCCGGTACTTTGAGTGCATCGCAACCGGAGCGCGCCCCAGTCGTAATTGAGCACGTAACGGTTACCGGAATTCCACTTTGCAGAGTGAGAATTCCACTCGTCATCCACCCTCCCACGATAGCATTGAGTACTCTGCCTTCAGAGAGGAACCTCCGCCCCTGCCCAAACGGCAACGCGTACGTAGTGGCGATATGCGTTCCATTTCGTATATCGGAAGGTGCGTAGCTATAGTCGCCCTTCAGTCCAAATCCAGTAACCATCGGTGCACGATAACTAACTCCATTCAAAAAGAGGGTGTCAGACGCATCCGTTCTTGACTGAGACCACGTGTAATTTGCCAGAACAGTCAGTCCCTGTGCCAGACGGTGTTCGTATGTACCCTCAGCGCCATAGTAATTACTGGTTCCGTTGGCAAGCTCGTCGGGTGATCCCAGAGCAAATTGTGGATAGGCTACGTAATTCGTAGACGACGCGGTAGGAGGCAGCAACTCCGTGGGTTGGTTTGTAGTAGCTTCCGTATTGAGGTGCCGGCCTCCTGTCGTGATAAAAGTTGCGGTAAACGACTGATTGTTGCTGAGTTCGTACTGAACAGAAAAGTTCGAAGACTGAACATAGGGGATCTTCCAGTGGTATTGCATAGCGACCAAGCTAATGCCAGACGCATTCAGAGATGCCGGACTGAGAGGGACATTGCTGAGACCGTTACTCGTCAATCCGATGGCATTATTAGGCGCGATGATAGCGCTGCCCGATGGCGGCGTATAGTTCAAAGTATATTCAAAGGGATAATTGTTCCCCAGGTTGTATCCGTCTCCGTTGTTGAAGACACCGTCGTAAAAAATTCCATACGCAGCACGAACGACTAGCCTCGGCATGAGCTGATATGCCAAGCCGACGCGCGGCGCGAAATTAAATGGCGAAACGGTGGTCAAGGCGTGATTACTCGAATAGACCAAGCCAATACCGTCGGTAGACAGATTAGCTAGGAAGGATGGAGATAAGGGAACTGACGCAGCTCTATTATCAACGAGGAATTGCGCTGGAGAAGTAGCGGTTGCCGGAATGAAATTTGCCATGAAACCATGGTGGTCGACAGGCATCGGGAAATCTTCCCAACGTACTCCCAGGTTTACTGTTAGCCTCTGCGTAACTCGCCAATCGTCTTGAAAATATGCCGCATACGCTGCGCGCCGGTAATCCTCCTGCGACATATCCGAGGCCTCTACCTGGTTTGCGCCTCCTTCATCAGCTACTCCTCCTTGAACGGTCGAAGGTCCAGGCAAAATTGCAAACTGTGCGATACCACCCGTGGCGGCTGCGTTTCCATTTGGAAGATCTATATATGTTCCGCTATAGCCAAAGTAACCTTTGGGATACGTCGGCTGGACAACGCCGGATTTCATACGATAATATTCGCCGCCCATATGTAGCGAGTGAGTCCCCATCTGTCTTAATACGTTATCCATGGCTTGAAATTGGGGAGCTATCTCAAGAGCTGGAAGATTATTATGCGCACCCAGAATCGCAAGACCTGTGATATTGAATTCTGTCAACCCACCACCTATAGGCTGTTGGTATGGGATTCCTGCAACGCCATACTGTGCGTTTATATCCGTATTGCTATAGTAATACGGGGGTGTTCGTATGGTGTGGGTGCGCTTATAGCCTACACGTGCTTCATTGAGGGTCACTGAAGAAAACGTGTGAGTTTCGCTGACGACCGTGTTGAATGAATTGCTTACCTGAGTCCCTACGTTGTAGCTCGAAGTCCCTACTGCCAGGCCTGGAAGCGGCGAAGGAAAGCTGACGGGCTCTGAGTTAAAACTCACACGAGCGAACGCCCGGTCGGCACTTCCGAGGTTTTGGTCAATCCTTCCATCATATTCGCCATCGTTATCCGTCTTGAGCGGTTGATCGCTATAGTTGTTCACGATTCCCGATGTAGTGGGTGCAGGAAAAAGTTTCAAGAGCCCCACACCCACGGGGTCAAGGCGGCCTGCAGGGATTGTGTTATTGGCAAAAGCCTCGCGTACTGTGCCATTCGCGGTGGCCGTAAGGCCGGTTGTGGGATCGACTACACCTTTGGTCACGGAACGAGTTGTTTCAGGATCGAATATCGTACCCAGAGGAAACGTGCGGCCAAGCGAATCGGTCTGCTTGCCGGACTGGTATGAGATCAGATCCTGATAATCAGTGTACCCGCTGGATCTTTCCAGCGCGGTGGGCACGCTGACTGTGAACGGATCAGCTTGGTGAATCCGTGTCCCCTCGTAATCAATAAAGAAAAATGTTTTATCCTGGCCTTTGTACAAATGCGGGATGTATACAGGTCCGCCGAGCGTAAACCCAAACTGGTTCCTCGTGTATGTGCCCTTCTTCTCTCCCGCGTTATTTACAAAATAGTCGGTAGCATCGAGAACCTGATCTCTACTATAGTCCCAGACTTGTCCATAAAGTTGGTTTGTGCCTGATTTGGTCACGGCATTCAAGACAGCACCCGCTGAACGCCCGAACTCCGCACTGTAACCACTAACCTGCACATTAAACTCTTCAATTGCGTCGACTGGGGGACGAACGACATAGGCGACTCCATTCAGGTAGTCCACGTCGCCGTTATTATTATCCATTCCATCCAGCAGATAATTGTTGTATATTGCCGGAACTCCGTGAGAAACGAAACTCCCAGTCAGTATCAGCCCCCGGCTGTCATTTTGCGTGGTAGTGACTCCAGCGGTAAGCTGTGCCAACATGATGAAATTTCGGCCGTTCAGAGGAAGATCTACAATTTGCTTAGCCTCCATCACTTGGCCCACTGATGAATCTAGAGTCTGCATAAGACTCCCACTCCCGCTGACAACGACACTTGTGCTTGTCGAACCCGCTGGGAGCGCAAAGTTTGCAAGTAGATTTTGTTGCACGTTCACCTGCAGGTGCTGCTTGGTGAGCGTTTCAAATCCATTCGCTGTCGCCGTCACCGTGTAGCTGCCCACCTGGAGCGAAGGAAAATTGTACTCGCCGCTGTTTCCGGATTTGATTGTCTCCGTGAAACCCGTAGCCTCATCCCGCAGCACCATGGTGGCCCCTATGACCACTGCGCCAGAACTGTCCGTTACCGCACCTTGGATTGATCCCGTGTCTACTTGAGCGGTTGCGGAAGGTGTAGCCGCTGTATTCAAAAGAAGAGCAATCACACAGCCGGCAAATCCCGTGCTTAGCAAACTTTTGAAATTCTTCCAGGGAAATTGAACTTTTCGCATCATGCGATCCTCCATAATTACTTTGTCCTCGCCTGATCAGGCCAGCTAGAAGGTCTGATATTACAATGAGCCCATGTGGACTAGACTATATTGACAGTTAAATATTAATGTCAAGTAAAAAAACAAGAGAATAAAAACAGCAATTTATCTATATCGTTTTGTATCGTTTTAAAAACCTAGGCTTCATTTCACGGAAAAGGGCCATCTTTCTACGGAAAAGGGCCATCTTTCTATTGATGCTATTGGGGATCCGCTGGAACGGCGGACGGTATTGGCAAGGAGGGCCGCCTGAGACTTACCTGCACCCGCTTGGTGTTTCGATCAAGTTGAATGGCGTATCACCCGGTGCAATCCTGGTTCCAATGGCAGGACAGGCAAACTCTCTGGTCTGTCCCCTCAAGACTGACGGAAAGCCCAGCACTGCAAACGCGGGAAGAAGCGCTGTGGGTAGAAACGATCGACTCGATTGCATGGTGACGACCCTATAGACGGCGCGAAGATGGCTCCGCACACACAATAACGTGAACGTGTAAGTGTCCCTGACCAGATCCCCGAAATCCGCACAGAACCGGATACGATTTTCGTATTCAGGAGAGGCGGAGCGATGTCGAAGAGCAAGCATACGGAGGCGCAGATGATTTCTGCGCTGAAGCAGTTGGAGGCAGGGCGCAAGGCCGAGGATGTGGCCCGGGAGTACGGGGTCTCGAAGCACACGATCTATGCCTGGAAGGCGAAGTACGGCGGCATGGATGTGAGCGAGGCGCAGGAAGCCAGGCAACTGCGGGATGAGAACACGCGGCTGCGGAAGCTAGTGGCCGATCTGAGCCTGGACGAGGAAGCCCTTCAGTCGGTGATTCGAAAAAATCTATGGTCCACCACCGATAATACCGACATCGATTCCATACAGGAGACCGCCTAGACCGGCCACCAGCTGAAGAGTGCCGTTATAGAGACGCACATTGGCCGGCACAACCAGGTCAGAGATGGTGAACGCTCCTGTTCCGTTCATTCAATCGCCGTCCTTCTGATTGCCAGAGAGCTCTCTGCATTCATGATTGCGAGTGTTACAGTTGATGCAATAATATATTTTTCTTTTATTTTCTTTTATATTTTATTGTATCTTAACAGAGGGGCATATCTACTGCGCAATCCCGAGTGTACAAGCGGCAAGGATCCTGCATTTTCTGCGCCGGATAACTAAACTGCGAGCCGATCGAATGGAGCCAAGATGAATCCTGGAGCAAATACATTACGTGAAATATACGGTCAACCAGAAGCCTGGAACTGCTGTTTGCGGATGCTGGACGAGTGCGACCTCAGCCAGCTTGTTGGCAGCAGGCATCCCCGCTCCACTGAATGGCTCTTCGTTGGATGCGGCACCAGCTATTACTTGGCTCAGGCTGCAGCAGCGTCCTTCGTGGCTTTGACGGGCTTTCCAGCGCGCGCCGTTCCGGCCTCAGAAATTCTTCTCTTCCCCTATTTGGTGATTCCTACGACAAGCGCCGCGATTTTTGCGGTACTGATCTCGCGGTCAGGACGCACTTCTGAGATTCTGGAGACGGCTGAGGCGCTCAAACGCCGCAACATCGAATTTATGGCTATCACTTGCGACGGCAATGAACTGGCAGAGATCTCCAGCCGTACACTGCGGTTACCGGTCACAGAAGAAAGCACGGTCATGACCTCCTCCTTCACGTCCATGCTGATGGCCTTGCAGTATATCGCTGCACGCCTGGGTGGTAGCGATGGGTTCATCGATGAGCTGCATGCTCTGCCTGCGGCCCTGACTAGCCTGCTTCCCATCTACGGTCCGCAGTTGGAAAAGTTTGCCGAACGCTCTTTTGACGATGTGGCCTTTCTGGCACAAGGAGCGCTCTATCCGCTCGCATCCGAAACCGCGCTCAAAGTCATGGAATCTTCCTCTAGCTATGCGCAGTTCTTTCACACAATGGAATTTCGCCATGGTCCGAAGTCGATTGTTTCAGAAAAGGTTCTGGTTGGCGCACTGCTCTCTGAAGCGGGTTATGCGGAGGAAAGTGCAGTATTGCTTGAAATGAAGAGTCAGGGAGGCTGCACTCTCGCTATTGCCAACCGCATCTCACCCGAGGTGCGCTCCTCGGCGGATTTGGCAATTGAACTTGATCTTTCTATGCCGGAGCTGGCTCGCCTTGTGATCTTCGTCGTATGGGGTCAATTGCTCGGCAGTTATATCGGACTCCGTAAAGGTCTCAATCCCGATTCCCCGCGCAATCTAACCCGTGTTGTTACCCTGGCAGGATAGTTCAAATGCAAAGTCTTTTCGATATTACGATCGCTGGAGAGATCAATCTCGATCTCATTCTTTACGGATTGCCGGAAGCCATGCCGCAAGAGCGCGAACTGCTGGCCAGTGATTTTCGCCTCACGCTGGGAAGTTCGTCGGCCATTCTGGCGCACAATCTGGCCGTCCTTGGCCTTTCAGTGGGCTTCATCACTCGCCTGGGCGACGATCCGTTGGGCGCCATTGCAATGGATCGCCTTTCGGAAGGCGGTGTCGATTTGAGCCGCGCCAAGCGGATCTCCGGTGGATCGTCCACCGGTGTGACGGTGCTTCTTCCGCATGAGGGCAAGCGTCACATTCTTACTTACCCCGGAACAATGTTCGAGATGTCCGCCGAAGACCTTGATTTCGCTTACCTGTCTTCGAGCCGTCATTTCCATCTCTCCTCGCTGTTTCTTCACAAGACTCTGCAACCGCAGCTTCCGGGCATGTTCCGGCAATTCAAATCCGCAGGGCTGACACTTTCACTCGACACCAATGACGATCCTGACGCGCGCTGGGGCGCCCCACTCGACGAACTGCTGGGCCTGGTTGACATTTTCCTGCCGAATCACGAGGAAGCCTGCTGCATCACAGGAACGTCCGATGTCGAGAGCGCAATCGGGGCGCTGGCCAAACGCATTCCGCTGGTTGCGGTTAAGTGCGGAAAGCACGGTGCAATCGTACAAAGAGGAGATCGGCGCTGGCTGGTTCCGGCGGAACCAGTTACACCAGTCGATACGATCGGAGCGGGAGACAGCTTTAACGCCGGATTCCTGGCTGCCTACCTGCGCGGCGAATCGCCCGAGGAGTGCGCGGTCTTCGGTAGCCGCACGGCGGCACTATCAACGCTACGCCCCGGAGGCACCGAGGCTTTTCGCGACCGCGCATTGCTACAGAGCTTCCTGCCGGCCGAGCAGCAAGGCAGTATTTGTTCCGCATGACCGACTATTCATGCCTGAAGGAGGCTGTTCTGAAGAACGGCCTCCTTCACGTATTGATCTTGCCGCATTCAGGTGCCTGAAATGCCGGTCAAAGGAAGGCCGCTTCAATGTGACGACGTTCAGGTGGTTGCGTGGGCACCTCGGTGCCAAGCACATACACCGGCTTGCGGTCGCCGCACGCTTGTTCGGCGGCCGCGCACAGCAAAGCGGCGCGATTCGCTATTTTCTCGTCGGTCAACGGCCCCTGCTCGTCCCCGCAGGCCATGCTGGCATCCAGGTGAATCTTGCTGAACCCAGCTTGCGCATAGGCAACAACCATCCGCTCCGCCTCGCGCATCGCCTCAGCCGCCGGTTCCTGCTGCCACGGATTCGGGCCGAGATGATCTCCGCCCAGCATCAGCCGCTCTGTGCTGAAGCCCGTGCTACGCGCAATGTCTTCCACAAGCCGACGAAAGTCCGTCGGCGTCATGCCTGTATAACCGCCGAGATGGTTCACCTGATTACATGTGGCCTCAATCAGCAGCGGCGACTCATCGGCGATGGCCTACTCCATGGCCGCTTCCAACACCCACGGATGCGCTGAACACACGGAATAGATTCCTCGTGGCGTTCCCTTATGCCAAGCTGCCACGAGTTGCTTTAGATAATCCGGCACGCCTCTCCTCCCGATTGCGTTCGTATTTATTTGTGGATGGGTGCAGCATCCAGGGTCAGAACCTCAAACGGCTTCAGGATAATCCTGCGCGCACTTCCGGCACGCAACGTGATGGCCGGCGCACTTTTATCTGCCGCCCACGGGCTGTGCGTCCGATAACGTTGCGGAGCGGCCGCCGGCAACTCAAAGGCTTTCCCCACATCAAGCAAAAACTCTTGCTCATGGTCAGCCGGATTTCGCAGCGTCACGATTCCCTTTGCCAGCGACCACGAAGCCCAGCCATAGACCTCCAGCTTGGCGGGATCGCCACCAATCCAATGTGTATCCTTGAGGACCGCCGCATTGCGGCGCGACCATCTGGCCGACTCCGCAAGCACGTCCCAATCCTGAGCGGAGAGCAGAGACGGCGTAAGGTACATCTCCTGCAACTGAGTTCCGGAACCGAAGAAGCTGTGCACCTCATCTGGGAAATCATTATCAGGATCAGTGCTGAGATGCTCAGCCTTCTGTGCGAAGATCATCCCGTGAAGCATCAGCGAATTGAGAGGAAATAAAGGCCCACCCTCAACAATGTCGCGATAGGTCATCTGGTCGCGGTAGGTTATCCATTTTTGCCGCCAGCTTCCGACGCCGGAAAAATCATGGTCGCCTCCGCCTCGCCAGATCGAATCTGCGTAGCGCAGCCAGAACGGCGAAGGCCACGTGCCGGTGGTGAGATTGATAAATACGTTCGGTTCCTGCTCACGCAAGCGACCAATCAGATGAATCGCCGCTGAAAAGTCGCTATCGAAGATGCTCCCCGGAAACACCTGGCTCGCATTTCCCGTCCCGTCAAACTTGAACTGGTTCACGCCATATTGCGTGATCATGTCGAGGCAGGTTTTCTCGAACAGGTTGTAGTATTTCGGCGCTGACAGTGCAAAGCCGCCCTTCACCGTTTCGTAGCCAGCGGCCTTGCCCGCAGCAATCCTCTGCTTCCTGGCTTGCAGGTATCCTCCCCAGGGTGAAAGCCACACGCCGATTCCGAATTCATACCGCGACGCCGCTTCGCGAATCTTTGTCAGCCCATTCGGCAACTCCGGGTTGAATTTCCAGAGTGTGTGCGGATCATCCCAGCCGTCGTCGAGCAGAAACGAATCCATCTTGACTTCGCGCTGGCGGACTAGTTCCTCTCCAAACGCGCGCACACGGTCCAATACTCCGGCTTCCGCAAAGCGCTCGCCGTAGCCCAAGTCATACCAAGAGTTGTAGTGCAGAAAAGTACGGTAGGGATGCGCTCTTTCGTATTCAAGATAGGCAAGGAAATCCCGACGCATCTGTCCCGGCGCCGCCACGCCGATCACCGAGGAATAGGTAATCGAGTTACCCTTCTCCAGTGGGAGAATCCTGGTCAAAATCGAGGTTGTAAGCCCGGCCTTTACGGCACTGATGGCAAGCGGAGATTCAAACCCAAAGAAAAAATCCCCTTCCACCAGAGGCGAACCTGCTACCCTGCCCACCACTTGGGCCCTCGGTGCAGCAAAGTCAAACATCCTCACTTCAGCTATGTCCGCTGGACGGCTTATAGCCTTGAGCGTCACCTCCTGGCGCAGGTAATTGGTACCAGTGCGCAGGATTGCGCACCAATGGGCGGTCAGTGCTCCGCCGTCCGCAGTCAGATTTGCACAGATCTGACGTCCCGCCATCCGGGCCGCCGCGCGCGCTGATTCGGGGTCGATCGGCGCCGGACCCTCCACGGGCGGTCCCTCCAACGTCATCTGCGAAGCAGGCACAAGATGCCCCTCGCGAAACTTCAGGGTGAATGCCTCGCCCGGCTCCAGCATTTCTCCGCTTTGCCGATCGGCGATCCCTGCAACTTTTATGCTGCCGTTACGCACGGCAAACTGGGCACTGAGAACGCTGTCTCGCAGCTCGTAATCGGCCTTCCCTGGTTTTGTCTCGGCCCGTGCAATGGTCGTGCCGGCTACTCCCAGAAAACATGCAAGAGCCAGGAACTTCGTCGCAGACCCCAGTCCCGCTGTCGATCGCATTCGCGCGAATCTCCTTATCGTCTGGCATAAGTTTACATAAAACAAAAAGAAACACAATTAAAAGGTTGAAATAGAAATACTCATTGGCTACACTAAGCCTTGTTTTGCATTGCAAGTGTTTGCATCTACACTCCAACAGCGAGCGGCAACCTCAGCACGTTCGCAGGACACACCTTCTCTGGTTTTTGCCGTTATCGGCGAGAATGGAGCCATTGTGCCGGACCCGAATTCGAATCATGAGGATAGGTTTGTAGCCATGGTCAATGCCCGGGCCGAGGTCAATCTTCGCCTGAGCGATTTTGCCCCGCGTACGGAACTGAAGGTGGCAGCACACACCATTTCACTGCCCCGCTTTCCGGTTATCGACTACCACAACTATCTCGGCTCCATCGATCCGGAAGATGCTCTGCGCGTCATGGATAGCTGCGGCGTGGAGAAACTGATCAATATCACCATGCAGGTCGGTCAAACGGCCCTCGACATCTTTCACCGCTTTCATCGGGGCCGCGCCCGATCGCTTTTTCTCCTATGGCTGGATGGACTGGTCTGGCATTGAGCGCTCTGACTTCACGCAGATCTCGCTCGACCGCTTGGAACGCCTCGTCGAGCACGGCGCACGCGGCATTAAAGGATCTGGGGCTCAGCGTTCGCGATAGCTCCGGCGAATTGCTGCGTATTGATGATGAGCGCCTGGCACCGCTCTTTGAGAAGGCAGCGGAGCTTCACATCCCGGTCATATTTCATACCTCGGACCCGGATGCCTTTTTTGCGCCTATCAATCGTTTTAATGAGCGCTTCAAGAACTACTGCACTAACTCACAGAAACCACAGAGGAGCGACACCGCGCAATGTGATGGCGCCGCAAAATGATATTTCTCCCGCGCTCATCTTACTCTCTCGCGGAGAATAACGATCATGACGGCGGTTGAGACAATTTTTACGAAAGCGCTAAAGTACTTGACATGCATTCGGAAATATCTATATATTTAGTCTTGCTTAATCGCCGACAGCAATGTACCAACGTGAGTTGGGAACGATGGCGATAACAAAGGCTGAAAGCTGCAGTAAGGCACTCTCCAATTTAAGGTCGTCGCGCATAGAAATAATCTGCACACTTAGAGTGACTACGAATCGCAATCCATCGGGTTTTGCCGGAGATTAGTGATTGGCTCTAAACCGTCAACAACGCATAAACATTTTCCGCCGTCCAGTTGAGTGTCGGGGCGCCATGCGCTGCCCAAGGTGGTGCCATGGCTAGTGTAAACGCGGCCCCGAATGTGCCGAGTACCAAGATAACCTCCGGTCGCGTCCTTCCATCCGGCGCCCTCATGCCCTTCGCTCTTGTTACTGCGCTCTTCTTCTTCTGGGGCGTTCCAAACAATTTAAACGATATATTGATTCGCCAATTCATGAAGTCCTTTTCAATCAACCGCCTCCAAGCGGGATTTGTGCAGTCGGCGTTCTATATGGGGTACTTCTTGCTGGCGTTGCCATCCGCGCTCTATATGCGCAAGGCTGGCTATAAATGTGGCTTTATCGTCGGCTTACTCCTTTTCGGTGCCGGGGCGTTTCTCTTTTGGCCTGCGGCGCTTGTGGGCCGATACGGCTTCTTTCTGCTCGCACTTTTCGTAATGGCAAGCGGTCTGGCATTTCTCGAAACGGCCTCGAATACATTTATTGTTGTTTCTGGACCGCCTGAAACATCTGAGCGGCGTCTTAATTTTTGCCAGGCATTTAACCCGCTAGGCTCGATTACCGGCGCCCTGATCGGAACTAGTTTTATATTCTCTGGCGTGGAACTAAACTCATGCATGGTTTATAAACTGAAAGCGACAGGCCAATACCGCACCTATCTGCATTCGGAAACATTGCGGGTTGTGCATCCGTATATCGGCTTGGGAATTATGGCGTTTGTGCTTGCATTCCTTATATGGAAGTGCCCTTTCCCCATATTAAGGGATGAGGACTCCGCCAGCCGCGAGCATGGCGCACAAATTGGGGCGCTCGTCAAGAATCCGCGAATCGTTCTTACGATCCTTGCTCAGTTTTTCTATGTTGGAGCACAAGTAGGAACATGGAGCTACTTTATTCAGTACATTCGTGACTATACGGGTGAACCGGACAAACTCGCTGGATACTTCCTTACTGGGACGCTGGCAATGTTCGGAATCGGCCGCTTTGCTTCCGCGGCAGCAATGAAACTGATTCCGCCCGGAGTGTTGATGGTGATCTACTGTCTGGTTAACACCTGCCTGGTCGCAGCAGCGGTGGTTCACCCCGGCTGGATCGGGGTGTGGCTGATTTTCATTACGAGCTTCTTCATGTCGCTTATGTACCCAACCATCTTCGCAATGGGCCTGCAGGGACTCGGCGCTGACAGTAAAGTAGGAGGCTCTCTTATTGTTATGGCAATCATCGGCGGTGCGGCGCTCACTCCGCTGATGGGAATTATTGCAGACACGTGCAGGAGCATTGCGCTCGCGTACACTGTACCTTTAATTAGCTATATTTGCGTTGGGTGCTATTCGCTCTTCGTACTCAGGCATTCCCAGCATTTGGCATAGCGGCTGCGTCAGTTATGGGAGCAAAACCGTGCAGCTCGATGACAGCACCGAATGAAGATGCCTCATAGAGGCTAGCACAGACTTGACGAAACACTCCATTTCTGCACGAAATTCTGCGAGGCTGATCCGTTATTACAATAGGCTGATCCCTGTCGAGGGTCCATTCGGCATTGATGACCAGCTCACGCCGACAACTTATTATAGTGAAACACGTTCCTAACATGAGGTGGCCATGATAGTCCGGATGAAGGATATTGCCAAAGATCTCGGCGTCTCCATCGGTACGATTTCCAAGGTTCTCCATAACCACAAGGATATTAGCAGCGAAACAAGGGAGCGCGTTCTTCGCCGGATCAACGAAGTAAATTATCAACCGAGTCTTTATGCCCAAGGGTTAGCATCAGGGCAGTCATGCATTGTCGGCCTCATTGTTCCCGATCTCGTTTATGCGTTCTTTTCTGAGGTCGCAAAGAATATTTCTAGCGCCATCAGGAAGAAAGGATTTGGACTACTCATTGCCTCATCGGACGAAGATCCTGAGCTTGAAAATCATGAGATTGCCTTAATGATAAGGCGTCATGTTGACGTACTGATTGTTGCTTCCTGTCAGACCGATTCTCGAAGCCTACAGAAGGCTGCAACAGAAGTACCTTTAATTCTTTTGGATCGCCGGTTTAAGGATTTTCAGGCTAATTTTGTAGGGACCAACGATCTGCTAGTTGGCGAGATGGCTACAGAGCACCTCTTAGAAAGGGGATTTCGGAAAATTGCTCATATCGGCGGACAAGAGATCAGCCCGTCAGTTGACCGATTTCACGGTTATAAGAAGGCCCTTGCTCACCACAGAATTTCTGTCCCTGACTCATATATATTGAGACGGGCGCACTCCGACGAATCGGCAGACACGACCGGTCGACATGCTATGGAAATACTTCTTCGGCTTATCCCCCGGCCGGATGCTGTTTTTTGCCATAATGATCCTGCGGCGATCGGAGCAATGAATGCAATCACTGCCTCCGGGTTGAATATTCCACAAGACGTAGCAGTCATTGGTGCTGGAAATATTCGCTACGCCGAGTCCCTCAGAGTTCCCCTCTCATCGGTTGACGTGTCAAGCTCGGCTCTTGGAGAACGTGCTGGCAATCTCGCCCTTCAGATGATAGGGAATAAAAAGGCGCAGTCGCCGAAGTCAATTATTATTCAACCGAAGCTTGTCGTTCGCGATTCGACAAAGGTGGATCTGCACGATATCGGGTAATTCCACGACCTACCGCCTAGAGACTTAGTGGAATAAATCCAATCTTTCTTAATTGCGGGCGGGAACTACAGGCCTGCGTCGTAAAGAATTTTAAAGAAGATGTTTTGGAGTTGCACTCGGGCATGAACAGCAGAATTGCGGTTTATGGCCCGATGTACGCATCGCATTAGCGGGTCTCATATTTACGACATTGTGAGAAACGATTTCTCTCTGAGTCTGCAATTTCGGAAATATGCGACCTTAGTTGACTATCAACTCACAGGTACGTCCCCCCTTAGCGCCGTCGATGCTTTTGCCGCTGTCACGGTCGATGGGCACAGCAGCGGGCCAATCGCCACTTAACCCTGCCTGATTATTGATCGGTTTCAACTAGAAGCCGGTGGGCAGGCGACGTGGATTTTACTGGTCGAACGAATTAATCGTCGGCCGTCTAGGTAAGAATTCCACGCACTCGTGATCTGTCGTGGTCGCCGCATCAGACCGTTCGAACTAACCGGCAACTTCACAGCTGCGGATGTTAGCGTGTATACTGTACTTTAGCGCTTTCGCTATGTTTTTTGATGATTCCGACTGTGGCCGGCGGTTAGATGTGGAGGCGTTTCAGGGATTCTGGGGAGGGCAGATTACTGTGCCTTTGTTTGATTTGAATGACAAGACCGCTGTCGCCATGGGCAGTGCAACGGGGAGCTTCTTATACAGACCCGGTGAGGCGGTTCGAGGAAGCTGATGAGTTTGTGGATAGCAGATTTACATGGAGCGGATAGAGCGAGATGGACAGCGTCCTGACGCAGATGATGGAATATCGAAGGCTAGGGAAGACTGATTTACATGTTTCCGTTGTCGGTTTTGGAGCATCCCCGCTAGGGGATCTCTACAGAGCCACTGATCCGTCTGAAGCGCACCGCGCAATTCACTTTGCTATCGATCAAGGCATTAACTTTTTCGACGTTTCTCCTTTCTACGGTGCGACTCTCGCCGAACAGCGGTTGGGGAAATCCCTCACGGGGTATCGCGATAAGGTCGTGCTGGCTACAAAATGTGGTCGATATGGTATTGAAAACTTCGATTTCTCTGCAAAGGGTGTAACCTCTGGTCTCGAAGCATCGCTTCGCAGATTGCGAACTGATCATGTGGACCTTCTGCAAGCACACGATATTGAATTTGGCGACATGCGACAGATCGTGGATGAAACCATCCCAGCTTTACGCCGGCTTCAGGATCAGGGCAAGACCCGGCATATCGGCATTACCGGCTATCCACTCGTGATGCTGGCAAGCGTCGCTGAGATGACCCCGATCGATACTGTTCTCACGTATTGTCGCTACAATCTCATACTTACGGACATGGACGATATCCTCACTCCAATTGCACGGCGGCGCGGCATTGGGCTCATCAATGCATCGGTCCTTGGCATGGGTATATTGACCGAATGCGGTGCGCCGGATTGGCATCCAGCCTCTGAAGAGTTGCGGGACGCCACGCGTCGGGCATTTGAGCTCTGCCGTGCCCGTAGAGTCAGTCTGCCCGAAATTGCACTGGGATTTGCCTTTGGTCATGCTGAAGTGGCAAGCACGCTAGTTGGGATGTCATGCGTGCAACACGTGCAGGCGAGCTTGGATGCTTTGGCCACGAAATCCGATCCCGCTTTCGTAGAAGAGTTACGGCAGCTGTTTAAGTCGGCATCTGCCAACGTTTGGCCATCCGGGCGGTTGGAGAATCATGATTAAATGCGTTGATGCCCATCACCACTTCTGGACCTATTCCTCCGCAGAGTATGGCTGGATTGACGACACGATGCACATGTTACGTCGCGATTTTTTACCGCATGATCTTCTCATCGAGATCGAAGCTGCAGGAGTGCAAGAGACGATTGTAGTCCAGGCGCGACAGACACTGGAGGAAACAAGATGGCTGCTGAACCTCGCATCTGATTACTCGTTTGTTGCTGGTGTGATCGGCTGGGCGCCCATCGGAAGTCCAGGCTTTCCCGCCGAACTAGAATCGCTGGCTCTTGAACCAAAACTGAAGGGTCTTCGCCATGTTCTGCAGGACGAGCCCAATGGGGCTTATATGCTCAGTGATACGTTCCTACGGGGCATCGCATTGCTAAAAGGAAAAGGACTCGTCTATGACATCCTTATCCGTGAGAGGCAACTCCCGTATGCCACAAGACTGGTGGATCTTTATCCTGACCAGATCTTCGTTCTCGACCACTTGGCAAAACCGAGAATTTGCACCGGCGAAATCTCGCCCTGGCGTGAGCGGCTACGAGAATTGGCACTGCGTCCAAATGTCTATTGCAAACTCAGTGGCTTAGTAACAGAGGCGGACTGGAACAAGTGGGCAATTGGAGACCTTCGCCCTTATGTCGAGGTTGCCCTTGATTGCTTCGGGCCGCAGAGGCTCCTAGCTGGCTCTGACTGGCCGGTCTGCATTGCTGCGTCCAGGTATCAGATGTGGTGGCATTGTCTTCGCGAATTGCTTTCCGATCTTTCGCCCTTTGAGTTTGGAAGCGTCTTCGGTGGCAACGCAATACAAGTCTATGGTTTGAATGGGGGCAAACAATGAGGGCACTCGTAATGCGGAGACCCGGAATGGCTGCAATCGAAGAGGTTACAAAACCGGTAATGAAGCCCGGAGAGGCCTTGCTTCGCGTGCGCCGCGTCGGCCTGTGTGGCAGCGATCTAAATTCCTTTCGTGGACGTAATCCAATGGTCTCGTTTCCCAGGATTCCAGGACACGAGGTCGCTGCGACGATTGTCGCTCTTAGTGAGGATCATGCCAGCCTTTGCGTCGGAACGGACGTCACACTTCTGCCATATACCAACTGCGATAAATGCGCTGCTTGCCGAAGTGGCCGGCACAATGCCTGCCAATATAACCAGACTCTTGGTGTACAACAAGATGGCGCGCTGACCGACTACATTTGCGTGCCAATGGAGAAGCTCTATACGGCGAGTCTGAGCCTGCACGAACTTTGCCTTGTCGAGCCTCTCACTGTCGGATTTCACGCAGTTGGACGCGGCCAGATAACAAAGAAAGATGCGGTAGCAATTTTTGGATGCGGGGGAGTAGGCCTTGGTGCGATTGCAGCCTCTGCCTCTCTTGGTGCCACAACGATTGCAATCGATATCGAAGATGCTAAGCTTGCACTCGCTCGCAAGGCCGGTGCTGCTTATACGATTCACGCCCAACGGCAGAACCTGTCGGAGGCCCTGACCGAACGGACAGGAGGATTGGGTCCGAATGTTGTGATAGAAGCCATTGGAAGGGCCGATACCTTCCGTGCTGCCGTCGAAGAGGTCGCGTTTACTGGGCGGGTTGTTTACATTGGCTACGCAAAAGAGCCCGTTATGTATGAAACGAAGCTTTTTGTGCAGAAAGAGTTGGATATACGAGGATCGCGCAATGCCCTTCCGGAGGACTTCCGTAAGGTCATTTGCATGCTCGAGCGCCATCAATTCCCCGCGGATGCAATGGCTAGCACTCTGATCTCACTTGAAGAAGTTCCGGAGATTCTTGCCTCCTGGAGCAACAACCCAAATCAATTCACCAAAATCATGGTCAATCTAGACTAAACTGGCAATTTGTTGCGCCGTGCTTTTTCAAGCGCTCGCTCAATCACTTCGTTTTCAATCGGCTTTGGGACAATCACCACGCCCTCCAGATCGCCAAAATAAGTTCTCCGGATTGGATGGCTACGCCACCGATTTCGATGGGACAACGGAAATCGACCACACTGGAGCGGACCGCTGCATCCTGGCCGTGCCCTCCGCGGCTGAAGACGGGCCAGTTTTGTTCAAGAACTTTACGGGTGTCTCGATGGTAACCATCGATGACCGCCCCGGCGTGTGCTAGCCGCTGCGGTAAGGATCTCGCCCCAGGCCGCGCACCGAGGAAGCCCACCAGTGGCCAAGTAGATTTCGCCGGCTTCGATCTGATCGAGAGCCTCCGTGAGGCGCCTAAGGGGTTGAGTCTAATGTCCCCAGACGTCGGCGATACGCACAGTCATGGCGCACCCCGCCAGCTTCATTTAAGGTGTGAGGGGATATCTCCGGCGGCAAGAAGCGATGCCACTCTCTCATTGCATCCGGTACGTCACCGATTACCGAGGAGTAAGGCTCCTCGCGTAAGAGACTAAACAGCTCCTCATCTTCGGGCCTAGGTCATCGGCTCACCTCAGACTTTTTCATAAAGGACTTTCCCGTCAGTGTGATTCTGCCTTTAACTACGCCCTTGCACGATTCGGGTTGCGAACTTACACAAGGCCCGAAACGCATACAGCGAAAATTATCAGACAAGCAGTTTGTTCGCCATGGATAAAACACGCAAGCCTTTCAGGTATGCAGATTCTCTAACGCTTTCTTCGAGGGTCGACGATGGTATGCCCATCTCCTGTAGGCTTTCGTGCCAAACTGCAGCGAGCGCGGCAGGACCGCTGATGAGGACCTGCAGATCTCCCCCTATAAGATCCTTCGCAGATTTGAGCTCTTCCGCTAAGAATGCTCCATACAGGAAAGCAAGTCTTTGTTCGGGGGTTCCGTGGCCATGAACGTCCAGTAGACGCACGCAGAAAAGCGCTCTTCCCAGACCGTGAGCCCGCGCTTCGCGTAAACCACGCTTGATCCACTCGAGATCGAACATTTGTGGCTGCCTATCAAAAAGAGAAGCTGCCAGTAATGTATTTGACTGAATGGCATGAATCATCTCTCCGGTCAAAGTGGTTCTGCTGCCGGCGATTCGCAGATCGGCATCTACAGAAATCCATTTCCAGTGAGACCCGAGAGTGAGAAGTATCGTATTACTTCCCAGCATTGCGCTTTCCAAGAGGCCGATGCACAGCGTCTCTTCACCACGCATCAGGTCGGTGGCCGACACCTCATCTAAGGAGGCCTGTCGAGCACCAGTCCTGATACCTGGCACCAGTAGAATCGTCAAAGCGGGACATTGCGCCAAGTTGGCGGCGCGCATCCCCATTGCGATTTCTCGCGCTCCTGTGGGCGCTTCGATATGGGGTACTTCCAGTGGACCCTGCACGGAAGTGATCATTCCGGCCGCCACCGCATATTTTGGATAGGGAACAACTGCTTCAGCAGATTGATAGGTCTCGTTGATTATATTGACGAGCCTCTCGTACAGCCATAGTCGATCATGTCGCGCAGCTGAATCACGCGCGCCAAAGTCGGCAACTTTATGTGCGTATATTGTATCGCCCTCGACCAACCAAACTCGCGTTCGTGTGGTTCCCATGTCGATGCAAAATACGGGAGGTTCCTGCTCAGCCATTCAGGTCCTTTCTCGCGACAGCCACGAAGTTGCAAACTTTTTGCACGAGAGCGACAGTATCCAGGTTCTCTGCATCGCGTGTATGCATTAGCTCAGACCCTAGCCCGATGGCCCACGCTCCTGCTGCAAGATAGGCGCTTATGTTCTGGATGGTGATTCCTCCAGTCGGCACGAATCGGACACCCGGCATCGGTGCTCGGAGAGCGGAAATATATTGTGGACCGAGAGAAATCGCCGGAAAGATTTTGACTGCATCTGCTCCCCAGCGATTGGCTTGTAGAATCTCCGTAGGCGTATAAGCCCCTGGGAAAGAAGCCATTTCCATCTTCTGAGTCGCGCAAATTACCTCGGGATCACAATTTGGCGAGACCACGAAAGAAGCTCCGCAATCAGCCACCTCACATACCTGTTCGGCAGTTAGAACGGTTCCTGCGCCAATTGCGATAAATTCGCCAAACTCACGGACCAGGCGGCGAATTGTCTTCGCATAATTAGGACTGACAATGGAAACTTCCAATGCAGTCATTCCTCCGGCTGCAATGGACGAAACAATATCGAGTTCCCTGCCCCACAGATCTCCACGTAAGATTGCAATCAACTTTGTCTCGACAATTTTTGCAACCGCGTCAGCGCGCTTCATGGAAAGGCCTCTCAGAAACCAGAAATGTAAGGCATGCAGATGAAGGTGTTTGGTAGGTTCTATCGGTGGGAGTCGGATATCCAGTCCGCGGATCAATGTGGAAGACGGCTAAGTTATCAGAATCCCGGTTAGCAACCACCAAGAGCCCGCCCGTCGGGTCGATGACAAGATTGCGAGGCGTCTTTCCTCCCGAGGAAAGTTGGTCGATCCTTCGCAACATGCCGTCCGCCAGGTCGATCGCAAATACAGCAATATAGAGAAACCTGCTAGCAGCACCCACCTGCAAGTGCGCGGCGATGTTCCGGCCGTGAAAGTTCTCTGGAAGCAGGGAGAGCGTTTGGATCTGGCACAAAGACGCTGTCGCGATCTCGTAGGTAAACACGTTGATCGTGGAATCGAGATCCCCCGCCGGAGACATAGCTGCCAACATAAACAAGATAGTTGTCCATCGCCTTTTCCCATCCATCCCGGCCTGCCGGTGGGGCAACCTCAATATAATATTAGTATATATGATTGACAATGTCAGTAGTAACTGTAAATATTAGCAGAATAGCGATCTGGAGGTGGGTCGGCAGATGAAGATCGTAAAGGTGGAACTGGAGCGGGTCGAACAATCAATCTGGGGCACATTCTGGGATATACAGCGGGGAGCGTCCTCAGCTACCCCGATGTCACGCTACGAGAAGTACGACAGCATAGAAAGCTGGAGTTGGCCCCAGGCGACCTTGCTGGTCAGGGTGGAATCCGATTCAGGCCACAGTGGCATTGGCTGGGCGGAAGATGGAGTGGGTGCGGCCTCGAGCATCCTGGATCGGCATTTGAAACAATTTGTTTTGGGAGCAGACCCCAGCCAGATCGAGATGATCTGGAGCCAGATGTTTCGCGCCGCCATCCCATACGGTCGGAAGGGTGCGGCCATCGAAGCGATCAGTGCGGTCGATCTTGCGCTATGGGATCTTGCTGGAAAAGTCGCGGGAAAGCCCGTCTACGCCTTGCTTGGCGGTCCTGTTTCGCGAAAGATTGCGGTTTATGCAAGCCACTTGCATCCCGTCGCCATGGACAGGTTTGTCGAAGAGGCTGTGGCCTATTGCGCGCAGGGTTATCGCGCCATGAAGATGCGAATGCCAGGTACTCCCAAAGAGGGCAGTGCCGGCGTTCGAAAGAACGTTGAACGGGTCAAAGCAGTTCGCGAGGCGGTTGGCGAAGACGTCGACATTATGGTCGACGCATATATGGGGTGGGATCTTCCGTTTGCTCTCCAGATGACAAAGGCACTGGAGCCTTACCGTGTCCGTTGGATCGAAGAACCGCTCCTGCCAGATGAAATCGGCGCTTATGCCGAACTGCGCAAACGCAGCGGCATCGCGATTGCGACCGGTGAGCATGAGTTCACACGCTATGGGTTCAAGCAGTTGATTGACGCACACGCCGCAGATATTCTGCAACCGGATATGCACCGCGTGGGCGGAATTACAGAAATGTGCCGGATCGCTGCGTTAGCGGAACTCGCTGGATTGGAGCTGATTCCACACACGTTCAGTGCGCCCGTGGTTCACTTTGCAGGATCGAATTTCAACTGCCCACTCCTGGAAGCTCTCACTGTTCCCGTCTGGGCGAGCCAGATGCCAAGATCCGAACCGCTGCTGCTCGGTGAGCCTGAGGCAGTTGGCGGTCATGTCGAATTATCGGACGCTCCAGGACTCGGAGTAGAGATCAATATCAAACGACTGCCCCATCTCACACACTGGAATTCGTTTGATGCAGCAGAGATACCAGTAATGGCGACTCGAGAACAAGATCAGGAGGTGGTATAAGTGCGTTTTCGCGGCCAGACAGCGATTGTAACTGGAGGGGCATCAGGCATCGGCGAGGCTGTCGTCAGGGCCTTGGCCCATGAAGGCGCATCCACTGTCCTGATGGATGTTTCGGAGGACCGCGGAAATACGGTTGCCGCTGAATTGAAGGAGAATTGCTACTTTTTCCACGGCAGCGTAGCAGAAGATTCCGATTGCGCCGCGTGTGTGCGCGAGGCAGAGCAGCGATTTGGCCCTGTATCGATCCTGGTCAACAATGCATTTCTGCCTTTGTTCCGCTCGATCGAGGCGACAAGGGAGGAATGGCGAAAAATTCTCGACGTCAATGTCGTTGGAGCTTCGCTCATGTCTCGATATGCCGCCGAATCGATGAAGAAGATAGGAAATGGCGCGATCGTCAACCTCAGCTCCATCAGCGGCCTCATCGCACAGGCTGGCACCATGACCTATAACACGTCAAAGGCCGCCTTGCTCGGCATGACGCGCTGCATGGCGCTCGATCTCGGCAAGTTCAAAATCCGGGTGAATGCGGTGTGCCCGGGATACACCATGACGCCGGCCTTTTATTACTATCTCGATCAATCCGGCCGTAGCCGCGAGGAGGCAGTCCAGCAGCTCGCTGCGCAAACAATGTTAAATCGCCTTGCGACTCCGGAAGATGTTGCCAAGTGCGTGCTTTTCTTATGTTCGTCCGAAGCTGCCTACATCACGGCGACACACGTCATGGTCGATGGGGGCCTGATAGCGATGTAACGCCGGCGAGATTCTATATTCGATCTCCCATCAGCGCAGCCAGGCTGTTGCGATCCACAATGAGATGTTCCTCAAGGCGTTGCAGCAGCTCTTCAACGCGGTTGCGAAGGTGATCGCGCATCGCTGCGTCCGCAGCACTTTCAGAGTCCTGGCATAGAGCCTCCGCGAGAGTTTGATGCCAGTGCGGCGGAAGCGCCGGAGCGGCTGAGATCGAATGCTCGTAGAACCAGTTGAAGACAAGGACCTGATTCTTCTCTACCGCCTGAAACAGAAACGGAATGTGAGTGCCCGTGGCGATGCGAAGGTGGAACTTCATGTGGGCGGACCGCCACCGGTAGAGAGCTTCGGCTTCCGGTTGCGCCACGCTCGTTGTCGCCTTATGCAGGAGGTCCAATTCGACAGCAGTCCCCCGCAGTTCCTGACGCTCGGCCGAGGTGGCATTGCGTGCAAACAGTCGGGCAGCCTGCGTTTCCAGCCCTTCACGCACAGCCCAATAGCCGCGGATGTCCAGAGGAGAAGGAATCTTGACTCGAGTGCCCACGCGCGCAATATTTTCAATCAGATCTTCGTTCCGCAGGCGGATGAGAGCCTCATTGATCGGCACAATGCTCATACCGAGCTCGGTTGCAAGCTCGCGGCGAGGGATCTCGGCGCCTAGCGGATACGTCCCCCGGAAGATCCTGTCGCGAATGGTGCGATAAGCTTGCTCCGCAAATGTGTGAGCATCGCTGGGTTCGGCATTGCTGTTCTCAATCATTCTACCAATATATCAGCGACCAATTCTGATGTTCGGTGTCACGACTACTACCAAAGTGACGGCGGACGGACGCTCGCGTTCCGATCTAAACAAAATAGACCAATTGAAGTTCTTCTTCGCGTTGAACGGGCGGCCGCCTGGTTCAGATCCGATTCGCCAGGCTTAGAACCACGATGGCGGCGATTAAGACCGAAAGTCCAAGAATAAGCAAACCAATGATGTGCCGCTCCGTATCGTCCCATTCTCCCCCAAGCACGCCGAGAAATGTCGAGGTCAAGACCATCGTGGCTTGAAACACTGGCCAGCCAATGATGGGACCAAATGTGCCGAGCACAGTGGCGCCGCGACTGTAGAACAGGATGCCGCCCGTGAACAGCACGCCCATCGAGAACGCCATCAACCAGTTCGACCATCCCGATGTTCCGCGAAGGGATGACCCGCAAAAGCTTGTCCAAGCGTGCTCGCGACTCAATTGCCACATTGCGTATGCCCCATTGCTCACAAAGCCGCCAGCCAGGCAAACCACCCAGAGGGCGTCGCCACTGCTCATCGCGTTCGCGCCGTGTCGGACGGCGTTTTCCATGATCTGTCTTCCGAATGCAAAGCTGAAGTTAAGAGCCGGAGCGAGCATACCAGCCGCCAGGGCCAGAAAAATGCCCTTCGTGATCGCCCCCCTTCGGACTGAAACTCCCCTACTAATTTCTCGCTTCCGGCCTGCCATCCCGATGAGGTACACACCACCGAGCGCTAATGCAACACCGGTCATGACAGTGATTCCGGCTGGCTCCAGCAGGCGATCCGGCGTGAGTATGGCCAGCGGAAGAAGAGCACCGAACGAGGCACTCAATCCGCAGACGATTGAGAAACTGATGGACATTCCGGCAGCTGCAACAGCGAGCCCGAACAGGACGTTGGCCAGTCCCCAGGCACACCCGAACGCGGCCGCTGTCCAAATCGCTCCTGCGGAACTCAATCTATATACCGAAGCTAGCTCCGGTACGGTGATTATGGCGACGGATACCGGCAATACGAGCAGCCCCACAAGGCTGTAGATAAGCCATGTGTTTGCCCACCGCCAACCGACGGTGCGGCTCATCGGGAAAACGAAACTGCCTTGCATCACGGCGCCGAGGATCGTCAGGCCAATTCCAAGGAGGATCGGACGAGCAGTCAAACCGATCTCCCTTCATTCCACAAGTGATAAAGACGGTTGGCTATCATCGCAATCTAATATATCAGAAAATACGGATAAATATTACACAGCCATATTGACAATGTTAATACATAAATATATTTTTTGCTGTCCCCTTTTCCACGCCTAGCCGCGTTTCGATTTGCCAAACTGCCGGGGCTGGTAGTTTGTATCCCAACACCGGAACCAAGGCACTTCGCACAGCCAGTTCTCCGCGTTCGAAGAGACCGCGCCATCGCCACGCGCGTGCGTCGATCAGGTTAAGCCTGTGCATCGTCCTTCCATCGTACGTGGGCGTGCCGGCGAAGCCGCACTATCAGGTGTGATGCGGTGCTCCGGCCGCTCGCCATATATCGACCACGGCTGGCCACTGAGATGATGGTCAGGATCAGCGCCCGTTCACCGTTCCGTTATGTGGATGGATAGCGCCGCATGCCGCGTGATCAATTAACCACGCAGCACGCATGTCTCTCATTCACCTCGCACCGCTGCGCCGGACGATGGCACAGCGGTGCACTTGGAATGTCCTTCGCTTGTATCTCCGCTATTGAGATTGTGCAATCGTTCCTGTTGCGCCATTAATAAGGAGACTAGTGCCGGCGGTTGAGTTATTGACGAAAATATTAGTGTTGTTTACTCCCATGCCGGTAACCGTAGATCTCGAAGAACCCGCGTCGAGTTGAACAACCGTCGTGAATCGAGTCGCGCTCATTGTGACTATATTCCGCGTGGCGGTGCTACCCAGCTCGATGCCTATATTTTGGCAGCAGGTGGCGCCTTCGGATGCCGTATAAGACTCAAGTTGCCAATCAAATTCGCTGTCTGTGCCGACGGTGTAGACACACGTACCCGATGAGTCGGCGACCGTACATTTTCCTCCGTGCACATGTACAGAGGCACAACCGGATTGGCAATCAATGCCAATGCTGCCGGAAACACCAGTGATTGGACTTCCGGGATAAAGATACATATCTTCCATGTCCGGACCGTCACTGTATCCGGTAATGATCACGCAGTACTGGCATTCATTCATCTTGATTTCCTGAAGATGGTCGTGATTTATCCAGAATGTGCCTCCATTCAACTCGATTCCGTATTCCCTTGAGCCTGAGAACCCATCCAGTTCAAGATCTTGCAATTCCATGAAGGATGTCCCATCGATGTATATGCCGCCGACAGCATTTCCGCCGCAAGGTAGGTCGTAAGAAGGGCATCGCGATGAGTTGTAGCCGGCTCCGGCAGTCGAGATGTCGCGAAATGCCAGGTGGTCTATCGTTCCTCCATTGCTGTTATTGGAGCCCTTCCCCGTCGTAAGAAGAACGATGTTTTGATCGCTCTCTATCGTCGCGCAGTTCGCCCCTGTATTGAGAAAGGATGTACCGCCTTCCCCTGTCATCCTGAAGGCAACATTGTTTTCCGTGAGGCCCGTTTCGATGTAGTACTTGCCGCATGGAAAAAACACGGTGCCTCCCGTGCCCGCTGCATTGATAGCCGATTGGATCGCTGACGCGTCGTTCGTAGTTCCGTTCCCTGTTGCTCCATAGGCCTTGACATCGACCCACGGACTTGGACCTTCCACCTGCAGACTTGAGCCGACAACCACTAGCGACGTGGAAGGCCGGGTAATCACAGAGTTCCCTATCGTGGAAGTTCCGGTTAAAACCGGGACGGTGTTCGCGGCACCGCCACCTGTGATCGTTTGCGCATGCGTGCAGAGCGGAAGAACACATCCGATAAAAGCGAGCAACAGCAGGTATTTCCTGAAGGACAGCAGCGGCTTAGCGCATTTCGCCCGCTCAGAACCATCATGGACAACATTGGTGATAGTGCAGCGGAAATCGATTTTTGACACTGTTTACTCCCTTCGATTTGACTGGTTGGTGATAATGCCACGCATTAACGCAACAGAAGGCATATAAGAAAACAAATAAACGCAACAGAAAAGCTATTAGCTTTCAAAAGATATTTGTACTGAATTCAGTTTTCGATCCATCTGCCGTCCACAGGCATCCTGGATGCAAGCACAAAGTACCGCATATTGGCGCATTGTGGATGGCTCAAGCTGTCCCGGCAGGCCGGCGGGGTAGCTGGGCCACCACTCGCACTGCACTTCGCTTTTCAAATTCCGCAGATATTTCGCGCTAGAGGCGGCGTGGGGCCTCGCAGAAGCGTTTTCGCTCCAAGGACGGTTCCGACGGCGGCGACAGAGCGGACTTCCATGGCCAGAAGCGCTCGAACCGGACGCACGCACCGCCACCGAAATGTCCGCCGCCCACCTGCGTCGCTCGGCCTCCTTCCGGATGTCCTGTAGAGGAAGCAATGTGTCGGCCAGCGCGCTTCGCGCTCGACGTCTCTGTTCAGCGCGACCTTTCACGGCGAATACAAAGGCTGATGTGGGGCTCTGTCTAAATCCGTTCCAGAAGCGACGACAAAATGCCCAGCGACTAAACTGGGCAACTGTGTCGCCGCTCAGAGGCACATCAGCCAACAACGCCAGGCACTCACGGGTCATTGGGGTATCATGACCCGCCCAGGTAAGAATTACCGGGTAGCTATCACACCAATAGGACTTTGAGTGCCGCGGCGTAGTCAGTCATTGGCCTGTATTGCTTTGGAAGGGTAACATGCAAGCCGTTCGGAGTTTGTTTCCAAGATACCTTCTCATCTGTGCCCACAAGCTGCACATGTTTGATCTTGCCAGGATTGGTCGCGGAGGAGGTGCCGAATGCCTGTACGTTGAATTCTCCGCTGGGCCAGCCAAGCGCGATGGCATAAATAACCGTGTTGTCCTTACTGCGCGTAAACCGGATGTCCTTAGAGCCGAGTTTATTGACGCTGTTCCCCTGAAAAGATCCGCTTTTTACGGTATCAGGGCCTTCGCCATATACCTTCCAGGGGCGCGTCTCGTAAATCGCCTCTCCATTCACTTGCATCCAGGCAGTTATTTGGTCGAGAACAGCGATCTCCTTGCTATCGATAGTGCCATCGGGTCTTCCTGGAATATTGATGATGAACGTGCCATTCTTGCTTACCGTGTCGATCAACCAATGAACCACATCTCGCGGATTGAGATATCCCCCGTATTCTCCAGGTTGCTCAAATAAACTGCGGCGGTAGTGCCAGTCACCAATGCAGGTCTCAGATTGCCAGGCATATGGCATGATGCGGTCGGTGAGACCGCGCTCATAGTCAGCTACCACTGCTTTGGCCAAGTGATCGGGAACTATCTTTACGTTAATGACCCGTTCCATTTTTCCACCGCGAGCTTGCAAGTTGTGATTGTAAAAATAGGATCCTATATTCATGCCACCCCACCCAAGCGGGAGGAGTGCATTATCGAAATAAAGAAGATCGGGATCGTGCTGGTCGATCAAATCTCGAGTGCGGTCATAGAAGTCCCTCACGTAGGAAATGTCGGGCAAAGCATCGAAAGGATGTTTAGGACCGTAAAGTTGCTGAGGATCGAATCCTTGCCACCACCGCTGATCGCCCTCTGTTGCCGTCAGATGACCATCATACGGAATGCCCGCCATGGAGCCGGTTTTGTCCGCCCCATGTGAGGTTTGGAACCACCACCAATTGCGCGCTTGATGAACGGTGACGCCAAAACGCAGATCCTGCTTGCGAACTGCTGCCGCCCACGTTCCGAGAACATCGCGATGCGGACCCATATTAACCGCATTCCACGCATGATGTTTGGAGTTCCACATATCAAATCCATCATGATGATTTGCGACGGTAAGAAATAACCGGGCCCCTGCCTTCTTAAAGCGGGCAACTAAAGCGTCCGGCTCCCAATTGAGCAAAGTCCACTGAGGACATAAGTCCTTATATCCAAATCTGGATGGATGACCATAATGCTCCAAATGAAATTTGTACTGTTCGGAGCCTTCCATATACATGTTTCTCGCGTACCAGTCGCCGGCTTCTGGAACACACTGCGGTGTCCAGTGTGCCCAGATGCCGAATTTCGCGTCGCGATACCAGTCCGGAGCCTCGTAGTGCAAGAGAGAGTCCCAGGTGGGTTTGTAGGGACCGTCACCGCCCAACCCCGAGATTGGAGAGTCCATGGGCACACCATCCCAGGAACCTCCAGGAATAGGCAGGCTCGGAGCATCACCCCAGGCTGTAGGCCGCCAATCGCCTTCACGCAGTTTTTGCTTTACAAGTTTTCCAGCCTCCAACGCATAAAAGAGCCGTTGATCCGCTGGGGTAGCGCAAAACTGAGCATAATCTGAGGTAATACGATCGAAGCCGTCGACCACATTCGATGCCAACATCTCGCTTCCGTGCGCTATAGCTGGCATCGCTTTCGTTGCCGCAGCAGCCGCAACCAATCTGCAGAAATCTCGTCGCCGCATGAATTACTCCCTTGATGTCAATGACTGTTATTGTTTGGCTTGGTGAATCGCAGCTATTCGCAAGACCGTACGATTTGGAATTCGGTGCCCTTAGTCCGGCAGTTTCCTATACACCAAATTGGCTGCCGGGGACGAAGGGGCTTTGGTCGCGGCGTGTGTGTCATTCCGAATTATCCTCTATGGTGAGCTGCTGGCGCTTTTCATTGTCGGACGCGACGCCAATTCAGCTCCCCACCAAGGCGTGGCATCGTGACGCACGGAAGTTGAAGCATAATGCCCCTACCTAGATACGCACCGCCAAGTTCTTTACCACCTCTGCATGGTCGAAGAAAATCCGCAATTTTGTCGTGCCGCTCGGTTGGCCCGATAGAGCTTTCCGTATCGCAGAGATGTGTTCAGCAATATTTACAAACCCGATGCGAGCGCAATTTGATCCTCAAAGCAGACCCTATTGCGACTGAGCCGTTCTTTGAGGTGTCACCGTTATGCCATACAAACATACTAACATTTTAATTTTGATCTGTGCTATAGTAATTTTCGCAATAATATTTCACTCGTGCGAACTGCTATAACCCGGAGTTTCCGTGAATCGAAACTGCATTACCCAGCTTCTCCTCATCGCTCTCGCGCCAATCCTCAGCCTTTCCGCACACGCAGCCCCCTCCCCCACGGCCCCCGGCCAATTCACTGTCACCTGCCTTCAGGTCGCCGACTCTACCCGCGGCCTCGGTCTCGCTCTTATCCTCCAGACACCCGCAGGACACACCTACCTTTACGACACCGGTGCCGGCTATCCCTCTGCGACCGATCCTTCCGGCTGGGTCAACGACGTTAACACCGCACGCGATCAAATCTTCCCCTTTCTTCAAGCCAACCACATCTCCGCCATCGATGGCGTTATCATCAGCCACGCGCACCTCGACCACTACGGCGGCCTGCTCTGGCTCGTCGACCGCTTTCCTATCAAAAAACTCTATGACACCGGCTACAGGTACCTGGGCCCCGAGCCGCCCAACATGGACCCCACTGAGGAGTCTGGCTACGTCCGTCTCCGTCAGCACTTCAAAGATCGCGGAGCCTACCAGGAGGTTCACGCTGGCGACCATATCGACCTCGATCCTCAACTCGATGTCGAAGTCCTCGCTCCGCCCCGTGGCTACTTCGCCGAGGCGCACCCCGAGCAGCGCCCGGCCAACGATCCGCCGGCTCACTATCTCCTCAACGCCAACTCTACTGATATCCGCATCCGCCACGGTGGCGTCGTATTCCTCTTTCCCGGCGACATCCAGAAAGAAGATCAGGAGCGCAGCCTTCTTCCTTTCGTTCCGGCCGCAAAGCTCCGTGCCGACGTTCTCATCGCTCCCGGCCACGGCAACAACACCGCACTCTCTCCCCGCTTCGCCGCCGCCGTGCGTCCCACAGTCGTCATCGCCAGCCTCTTTCCTCGCTTTCTCCCCGGTAACCGCGCGCATCAGGTCTACGGCGCCGTCGGAGCCAACGTATACATCACCGGCGAAGTCGGGTGGATCCGCGTCGTCTCTGACGGTCTTCATTACACCGTCGCCACCGAGCGCCTCGCGCCCGAGCAGCACGGCGTCAGCATCCCCGGCCTCGTTCAACGCTTCACCGCCCAGGGCATCCACTAGCGGTCGGTTAATGCCTTTCGCGATTGGGATATTGCGTGAACAGGTTCAATGACTGTGGACTTTCCTTTGAGAGCGAGACAGAATGACTCCGGAAAAAGCCGGCGAGAATGCATCGAGCGAAGCTCGCGGCCCCAGAGATGTTTGGGACCGGCGGGAGTTTCTTGGCAGGACCTCGGCCCTGGTGGCGAGCACCGTGCTGGCGGCCGGTAGCCGTCCCGCTCTAGGCGCAACCGCACCGGCAATTCAAACGAAGACCGCGGTGCTGGTCAATCAGTTGGGCTACGATGCCGGGCAGGAAAAGATCCTTTTGGTGCAGATTGCGGACGGCTTGCCGCAGCTCTCTGCGCCGGAGTTTCACCTAGTCGATGACAAGGGCCGAGTCGTGTTCACGGGCAATCTAAATGCCCGC